>JAGMZX010000250.1 GCA_018005585.1 Candidatus Hydrogenedentota bacterium
TGTGCACCTGGAGCCGCCCGCGGCGCGCCAAAGCTTCTTGCAGCGTCATGTGTGTTCACCTCCCTTCGGCACGGCAGTACGGCGCGTGATGCGCGTGGGCAGCCGTGGGGTTCGTCTTATTGCGATTGTTCAGAAATGGGCGGGGACGGCGGCCGGACAAGCCGCCGCCGGCCCCATGCCTGTAAAGTCCCGCGGCCCGGACCTCCCGGGCGCAGGACCCCGTTTGCTGGGTCAGTATGCCGATTCAAGTTTCAAAGAGCGCGTTCGCCGGGGCCTTGCCCCGCCGTCTGTCTACATCATCACAGGATCATTGGACCCCTTTATGCATACTTTTCGCGGCGGCGTCGGCACCGCCGCGTTCTCAATCCTTCTCTTCCGGCCCCGGGATGCTGCCGAGCAGATGCCCGAGGAAATCGCGCGTCTTCCCGGCCGGTTCGCCGGTCTCCGCCGCCTTCGCGGGCGCCTCCTCCGTCTCCTCGTCCGTGTAGCCGAGCCGGCCCGGGTCGTAGTCGAGGCGCTGCAGGAAACCGAAGTCCTCGCCGTGCACCGGCACGCAATCCGGCCCGCAATCGCCCCGCCTCAGGCGGGCGGCCATCTGCGCAATGGCTCGGCTAAACCACGTGCCCAGTTCGTCGTAGTACTCGGAGGACACGGTGTAGAATCCGCTCCTGGCTTCAAGTGCCTCCAACCGGTTTTCCTCGTCTCCCTGCCAATGGGCCCGGTATTCGTCGGGCGTGCCGCACAGGCCCACCACGCAATGGTACAGGTCACCCAGCACGATGCCCCGCCGGCACTGGAAATTGCCGGGGACGCCCTCGATCAGCAGGACCAGCTGCCGCAGCGTCAGCGGCTCGCGCTGGCCCGGCGTCACGAGGCGCACGCACTTGCCGTACTCGTCCTGCTGGCAGTAGCGGATCGCGCCGTCCACGTACTCCGCCGTAATCGTTTCGACGTCGCCGCACGTGGAGTGCAGGGACACGCGCGCGATTTCCACTTCGCCCGCTTCCGCGTCGGGCAGGTATTCGCCGCCCATCAGTTGCGGGTGGACCGCCCCGAACGCATGCCGCAGTTCGGGCGCCAAACTGTCCGCAAGCACCGCCTCGGGAATTTCTTCGTCCGCGCCTTCCACAAAGCGCCTTCGGATGCTCCGCCGGCGGTGTTCGCCTTTCACGTTGGCGAACACGCTTTCGGGGCCGCTCCAGTAGCTCGCCGGCCGGTAATCGAGATTGCAGCCGTAGCTGTTCATGGCTCGTCTTCCTTTCTTCGGTTCGGGCGGGACGGGGATGGGACGGGACGCCGGCCAGACAGCACGGGGACAAGGGGGGATTTGCGCGTCCTCGTGGACGCGCCACATCGTTCCCGGTCTCCGGGCTGGCGGTAGCACCTTGTCCGCGTGGCGGACAGGTTGCCGGGCGGTCATCGGGCCAGTTCCCTCGCGCCGCTCATGATGCAGGTTCAAATTTCCAGACACACAATCAGGCGGAACGTCATGAAGCCGGGGCCATTCCCGGCGGAGTGCGCTGCGCGGGCTCGCGCCGCAAAACGGGGCGGCACGGGCGCGCGGGCGCCTGTTCAGGGGCGTTCACCTCCTTTCCAGGGCGTCCAGAGGAGGCGGGCGGGCAAAAAAGAAACCCTCTCGACGGCGAGAGGGTAATTTACGTGATGGATTGCCTTCCGCGAGGAAGACCTCATCGTTCCCGGTTTCACCGGGCTGGCCTTGGCACCTTACCCTTCAGGGCAGGTTGCCGGGCGGTCACTGGGCCAGTACCCTAACGCCTCTCTGGATGCAACATCTTCAACTGTCAACACCTTTATAACACAACCGGCGGCAAATGTCAATACCCGCGCTATGGGCAATACGAGAATCCTCACACGAAGCCCGTCTGCCTCTCTTGCCATGGCGGGATTGCTGCTACGCCGGGTCGCCCAAGTCCCTGATTCGCTGGTCGAGTTCGCGCAGTTCCGCCTGCAAGGAACGCAGTGTGCTCTCGGCAAGGGACGTGCCAGCGCACGTGGAAAGCTGTTGCAGGGCCTCCAAACGCCTGAACAGTATACCCACATATATAATGGCACCGAGTGTGCCAGCCAGGATTGCCAGCATTATGAGGAGGGGCAATCCCAGAACAGCGCCCAAAAGGAAGCACCCCAGCACTCCAAGTCCGATGAACCACCAGCCCCGTTTGCCCGCTTGAAACACCGCGGCGAACGTTACCGGAGTTTCAACTTCCAGGGAAGTCGTCTGCAGGACTTCGATACGATGAAGGACCTGCCGGCGTTTCTTCAGCAGACCGTCGCGCGCGTCGCGTTGCAGCATGGGTCTCGCCGCCCCGCTACTGTTCGGCGCCCGCGCCGTCTCCCGGGAACACGTATCCGCAGAAGCGGCACTTGCGCGCGGCGACCTTCACTTCCTCGGCGCAATCGGGGCATGTCTTCGAGCCGGATGCTTCAATCAGCGCAAGCGACGGAGGACGCGTGCCTTCGAGCAGCTTTGTGCTCGGCGATGCAAGCATGGCCTGCGGGTCTTTGCGTGCCTGCGTTTGAAGCGCCGCGATTTGGGCGTTGCTGCGCACGATATTCTGCAAGTTAGCGTCGTCCATGGCGGGACCGGGGAGCTTGTCTTCCGTTGCGGGACTTTCCTTGATGCCTTCCATCAACTTCTCAAGACGGCGGCGGAAGGTGTCGTCCACGCGGGAATCCACAAGGATGCGAGGTTGCACCAACGGAATGTTGGGTTCCATGACTTCACCCTGCGGCGCGTTCTCGCGCACAGTGACTTCGTCGCATTCCGTTGTGATGCGCGCCCCGAAGATATGCGCATAGGCGGTCAACTGCATTGCCACCCGCTCCGCATGCAACTGGCCGCCGTGCCCGTCCCCGATGCCGATCTTGCTGGCGGTGCATGTGCCGTCGAGCTTGACCCAGAAGACGTCGCTCTCAAAGCGGAACCAGTTGTGCAGACTGTAGCCTGTACGAAGGAATCCGGAACCCAGCATCAAGGCAACGAACGCGCTAAAGACCGTGACGATCGCCACGCCGGGTGTCAACTGTTGCCCGCCGAGTACCCAGGCCGGTTGCAGCAGCAGGGCGTATCCCGCGCAACGCAGGGCGCCGCCGCCCAAGTCCATTACGATTGCGTTGAGCGCTATTCCGCCGCGCACGGGAATGGGCTGTGTCTCAAACATCAATTCAGCGCTGAAACCCTGCGTTTGATGCTGGCCCATCGTCTGCATGGACGGCTCGCGCGACCGCAGCAGCCGGTTCGGCATGTCCTGGACCCGAAGTTCATTGGAGACTTTGCGCAGGTGATTGAAGAGGTTGGCCGGGTTCCCGCTTGTTTCGACCTCAAGTTGTTCCTCCACGAAACGCACGCCGGGGACATGAAGCGGAATCGAGGCGAGAGTAGCCAATACCTTGATCGTTACCGCGAACACCGACACCAGCGCGAGCAGGTACGGAAGCGGCCACCCCGGCCCAACAAAAGCCTCCAAGTCTGCTTCTGCCACAGCTTCGGCGGGAATGAAGCGGGGCAAGGTCACCAGGCCGGTAAGAAACAGGAGACCCACCACAAGGCCGCCGAGTCCCTCCGCGGCGCGGCGCTGAACCGTGCTGAGATAACGCAGCCGTTGCGAAATGACTGCGGACGCGGTCACCAGGCCGCCCATGGGCAACTGGTAGGTCCGCAGAATCTGTTTTTCGAAGAAATCGCTGAGGGTCTGCTGCGCGTCCCGAATGCCCTTGGGGACGTCCCCCGGCACAAAGAAGGACATAAGATTCTTCAAACCGCCCAGCACGCCGAACAATACATGCAGAACCGCGGCGAATGCGGCCAGAAAGCTAATCCCCCAGAAGATCAGTGGTACGACGAGGCGGCCTACGGCACTCGGGTCCGACACAGGGCGCTGCAGCAGTTCCAGCTGGTGTGGGACGGCCGCCGCCATTTTCTGCAGGGCCGGCGCGCTCGTGAGCAGGAGAAATGCCAGGAAACTTCCGATAAGGACCCGCACCAGCCCGTACACGTGGTTGGGGTTCTTGATGTCGAGTTGATGCTTCCGAAGCGTTACCGTTGAGCCGCTCATACCCCGCTGCACCTTCCCGTTTGTGGACTCCGCGGACGAATAAGTGGACACGTATACCCCGAGCCTCACCATTTCATGCGCCGCGGACCCCTGTGGTCCATTTCCCTTCCCGCGTCCAAGGGCCGTATTATAGCCAACGCCTGTTGGGGGGACAACACTGCGAAACACTGCGAAACATTAACGCCTTGGCGAGAGCTTGATGGGGAACAACCCGAGTCACTTCACGGGCGTCCCGCCCGTGCGAGTCAATGACAGGGGTTTAGGAGCATGGTCCCCGCTTTCGCGGGGAAGATGCCCATGCCACGGTGGCACGGGCGTCCCGCCCGTGCGGGTCAATGACAGAGGATTGGGAGCATGGTCCCCGCTTTCGCGGGGATGATGCCCATGCCACGGTGTCCCGGGCGTCCCGCCCGTGCAGGCCATATGGAAACTACGGTCTCCGACTGCTTTTCGACGCGTATCGCGCGCGAAGTCTCTTTCGTATAGACTATGAGTGGCGTTCCGGTGGAAAGGCGGGGGCGGCCCGGAACGACAATAGAATCGGGGGGCCGGGGCGGTGGGAGGACTGTTCATGAAGCGGTGCGCGTTGTTGGTGGGCGTGAATGAGTACAAAGGCCTGAACCCGCTGCAGTATGCGCGTCAGGACGCGGAATCGTTCGCCGAGATGCTTCAAAGGTGCTGCGGCTTCGAGGAACACGAAATAACACTGATGACCTGTCAGGCGACGGGCGCCACGTGCGCGTTTTCCCGATTCGTGGAACACGCGTTGACGGACCTGACGGAACGGCGCGACCTGGACCTGCTGGTCTTTGGCTTCTGGGGCCACGGTTTCGCGCCGGAGCCGGGGAAGCGGTACTTGTGCGGGATCGACACGCTGGAGAACGACCTGGACCGCACGGCGGTGCCGCTGGACATCGTGCGCGCGAAACTGGCGCAGGCGGGCGCGCGGGACACGCTGCTGGTGCTGGACTGCTGCCAGAACCGGCCGGCGGGCCGGGGCGCGGCCGCGGCGGCGCTGGAACGGGGCGCGGAAGG
>JAGMZX010000251.1 GCA_018005585.1 Candidatus Hydrogenedentota bacterium
CATTGCCGGCCCCGCCTCGCGTCCCGGGTTCCGGCACATCGGGCACATCCAGAGGCGTGTCCGTCAGGAACACCTTGAGATACTCATCGCCCAGCGGGGGCTCGACGACCACCTCGTAGTCCGCGTCCGGCGGCGGAAAGACAACCGTGGCGCCCGCGGCTATCTTCCGCGCGGGCGCATAGGCATTTGGCAGAAGAACGTCTATGCCGCCCTGGCAGTCCACGTTAATCAGCGTGAGATATCCTTCGCGGCGCGCGGTAATCTCGTACACGATGCGGTCGCCGTTGCCGAGGTTGTCCATGGCCCCGGCCAGCGTGACCGAGACGCCCGCGCCGGAGTCGGCGCTGCGCAGGCGCAGCAGATTGTTGACCAGATATATGCGGCGCAACTCCCCGACGATGGGCGCGAGCGACGCGGCGTCCAGGACCGCCAATTCCTGGCGCAGGCTGGTTTCGCCGCCGGGCAGCAGCACGCCGACTACGGTGTTGCCGCCCCCGTCAGGGTCCTTGCCATGGTAGACGCTCACTTCCGCGGCGTCGCGCGATTCGGCTATGCGCACGAAAGGCTGCTGCCGGATTGCTCCCGCGACGGCCGCCTGAGCCTCATCGTCCTCAGACGGTTTGCCGAAAAAGGCGCTGTGCGGGGCCACGTAGACCGCCAGAGGCCGGACTGCTTCGGCCGTTTCCACGGCCGCCGGCGGGGACGGAGGCGTGTTCTCGCCGGGCGTCTCGCCGGGGCCGGAAGCCGTTTGCAGCACGGGTTGTGTCAGGGCTTTGGTATCGCCTTCGATTTGGGGATGTTGGTCCAATCTCGTAATGTCGGTGCAATTCGCCAAGTACTCGCCCAGTTCCCCGTATGTCAGCGTATGTCCGGAGCCGCTGGTGTTTTCGAGGATGCGCCAGAGGTTGGCAGTGAAGACACCGTGATGCCGTTGCCCTTCCGGCATGTCCACGAGCAGGTCCTTGGCCTTTTCATCCGACCGGCACGCGGCCAGAAGCACCGTTTGAGTAGCTTGTGCCCGGTCAATCACGTCGCGACAACCCGACACCACCAGGGGCAGACTTCGTGTGACCACCGGGCGTTCCTGCCGGAGCAATTGAACTGGGTCATCCTTTTGCTGCAACTCGCTGAATGACACGTAGCGCGCATTGCCAAGTGAACGAATGCCGGTGCCGGAGAAACAGCTATCGAGGACGACGACAAATTGCCGGTCGCCAAGTTGGTCGGCAAGTTCGCCCAGCAGGTCGTCCCGGATGAGGTTTATGAGCCCACCGGAGCTTGCCTGCACATCATAGGGAACGATGGCTTCATCGCGGCCGTCGTCCTCGTCGCCATTGTCATCAGGAACCTGCGTGCCGTGGCCGCTGAAATGGAAAACCACGAGGTCGCCCGGCTTCGTTCCCGCGATGAGATGAGCCCGGAAAGCCTCGACTATAGCCGCGGCGGTTGCTTGCGTATCCAACAGGCGCCGCATGTTCGCGGAAGGGAAGCCAAAACGGCGCGTCAACAGCTTTTCCATTAAGGCAACGTCGTTGACGCAGCCATTCAGCGGATTGCATTGCGGGTACGCATTGATACCCACGAGCAGGGCATACTTCTCGCCCGCGGCCGCAAACCCAAAGAGCATGCCCGCGGCAAGCAATACCACGGCTCTTCGCTGTAAGCGCATGGTTACCGTCCTTGCCTTGATTCTTGGATGCTCAGTCGTGGTGGAGCACGATGCCGGCCTTCAGGTATGCGGAGGCGTCCGGCGCGGTGAACGTGAACTTCGTTTCTTTTTCCGAGGCCTGCGAACTGAGGTTGCCGCCGAGCGCGGCGTCTTCCGTCAGTTGCGCCAGCGCCGCCTGCACCCGGTCCGAAGCAACGGGGCTTTCGCTGAACAGCTGTTCCAGCGCTTCGATACGGTTCTTGCTCAGAAAGACCGTAACGTTCTCGGCACCCGGGGTGTCGCTGAAGCGCAGCCAGCTGTCCGGGCCTTCCGGGGGCACGCGCAGGGTCTCGCCCGCCTTGACCATGTTATTCGTCAACCCCGCCGCACGGTTGGGGAACAGCAGGTCGAAATTGCCCGAACTGCCGCGGTTGACCACGTAGCAGAACCCTTCCTGCGCGGGCATGAAAACAAGCCGGAACCGGCTGTTCTGGTCGCCGTGGAAGTAATCGGGACCGACGGTCTGTCCCGGCGGCCCGTGTTCCGGTTCCACCGCGATGCCGAGTTCAAGCATCGTGGCCGCGTCGTTTCCGGTGTCCGCGGCCGGGGCTTGTGTTGGTTCCGCGGGTTGCGGCTGCGGCTCCGGTTGCGGCTGAACGCAGCCGGACACGGCCGCAAGCGTCAAAAGCGCCATCGCCCACAACAGTCTATGATTTGAAGTCATGGCCAAACTCCTTCCTTCGATGGTTCCATCCGCTCATTTCTCGTGCCGGAGCGTGAGATGATGCACCAGCACCGGCGTTTGAGTCACGACATAGGCCTGGGGCGGCTCGTCGCCGTAGTCCCAGCCGTCCATGCCCGCTTCCTCATAATAGACTTTCGCGGCGCCGCCGGCGGAAGCCTTTCCGGTATACTGCGTGACCACCTGCCAGCCCGACTCGTCCAGGAACCCGCCTTCCGCGGGCACGAGGCTTGCCAGCTCCGCAATAGGCTCCGGAGAGAGGAAGAGATACAGTTCCTCGTCGCCGGCGGCTTTGTCGAAGCGCCACCAGCCGCGCGAGGCGCCCGTGGGCGGCGGCACGGAGATGCGGCGGTACTGGCGCACGCTGTTGGCGCCGTTGTTGATGCGCGGGTCGGGAAACAGGCACGCGCCGCGGCCCGAGGCGCCCTGCTGGTAGATGTACAGGTAGCCGTCGATGTTGCTCTCGAAAACAAGCCGGATGCGGTCGCCGCTGTGGAACCGGTGCTTGTCCGTCACTTCCTGCACGTTGTTTTCGCGGTCCAGCAGCAGAACCTTGTAGCGCAGCGTCATCTGCGGCGCGGCGGCCGCCTGCTGCTCCTGCTGCTGCTCCTGCTGCGTCGCATCGTCCGCGGTGACGGTCGTAGTGGTGATTTCGACCGTGCCCGTTCCTTCCTGCACTTCAATCCCGACTTGCGGCTCGAACAGCGAAATCAGCGGCGCGTAATAGCTGAACGTGCCGTAGTGCGTTTCCTTCGCGTCCGGCACGGGGACAGCTTCCGGGGCGGCGCCGTCATCGGCGGCCTGTGCGAAGGCCGGGCATAGCACTGCCAGCACCGCCGCCATGCCGCACAGGGCCAGAGTCTTTTTCAGTGGGCTCATCGTGTGATTCCCTTTTGGTTGTTTTTCCGTTGCGCGCCGCGCCGGTTCAAGGCTGATGTTCCAGGTCCAGGTACACGGCCACAGGCCGCGTGAAACCTTCCTGGCCGTGGTCGGTAACGTAATTGCCGCCCTGGCCGTCGTCGTTGGACTCGTACTGCTCCAGCGTCAGGTCCTTGCTCTTGCCCAGCGTGACGCAACTGGCCGCGACCTGGTCCCACAGGTTCTGCTGCGCGGAGCTCAGATTCAGCGGCTCTTCGAGGTCGCGCGCCTGTTCCGCCATCTGCTCCCACTCCTGCACCGGCTTCGGCGAAATCACGAGGCAGAGCCTTTCCACGCCCGGCGTCTCGTCAAAGACAAACGGCGTCTTGATGGTCGGCACGGTCGTGTCCGTGCGCGGCTGCACATGATTATCCGGGCCGGCGATGCCCGGGAACATCATCGTCACCTTGCCCGACGAGCCCTTGCAGACGAGGTAGGCGTAACATTCGACGTTTGTGCCGAATTTGAAGTATATCTTGTCGCCGGAGCGGAAGCCGCCCTTGCTGTCCAGGAGCAGGTCGCGCGTTTCCGCGCGCTCGACCCAGTAACGGATAGTGGGCTGGGAGGCGGAAGCTTGCGACGCCTCGCCGCTATCCTGCGGCGAACCCGCCGAGGACGGCCCAGCCGTCGAAGAGCCCGCTTGTTGAAAGTAGATGTCGCGGTTGGAGGCGTCTGAACCGGCCCACGAGGCGCCCGCCGCGACCAGGGCAAGCACGCAGGCCGCCACGAACAAGCCCCTTGTCAAATACACTCGCTTATGCATGATTCTCATCCTCCTCTGCGTTTGGTTGACCGCTCGATTTTCCCCATGAGAGGCTTGGCGTCCTCTCCCTTCAACACTATGGACACCGCCCGCGCGGCAAAGTTCGCGCGGCCCGGAGATTACCTACGGGCCTGGCTGAGCCGGAAACAGGTCGTCCAGGCTTATCGGCACGCCGCTCCCCGAATCCGCGTTGCCGGTTCCGGGCGCCGTATCATCCGGCGGCCCAAGGTCCGGCAACGGCTCATTGGCCGCGAAAGCCCGGACCAGGTGCGGCCAAAGGCACTCCTGAGCGAAACGGATATTCTCGCCCGTGTACGCGCTGATGCTGACGTCTTCGTATTCCTCATATTCGAGGCCTCTCGGAAAGAAGACCGACAGCCCGCTGCGGCGCTGCTCCCGCGCGCGCATGCCCATCGGCACGGCGTCGCGGTAGGCCTGCAGCGCGGCGTTGGCGGACGCGCGAATGCCTCCCGGCATCTGCTCCGCCTTTGCGGCCGATTCCAGAAACTGCCCCAGGTCCACGTAGGGCAGGCGCAACTGGCCAGAGCCCATCTCCGGCCCGGCGTCGCTGCGCACAACCGACAGCGGGTCGCGCAGGTCCCACGCGGCCTTGCCGTCCCTTCGCGGCTGCGTCGCGGCGGCCACGTGTTTGGTGAAGTTGTTCAGTTCCCGAACCAGCGCGGACAGCCGTTCCGGCACAATCAGCGCCAGCGTGCAGTCTTCTTCGCTCTGATAGGTCTCGTGGTACGCGCGGACCGCGGCTTCGCCCAGTTTGGCCCCGTCCATCCCCGGATTGCTCGCGAGTTCGGCCAGGAAGGGCGCATAAGAATAGCCCTGCCCCGGAATAACCTGCTCGGACGCAATCATGTACCGCGCAAGGTCTTTCAGTTCGTAGGCCACCTCGACCATGCCCATCAGGCAGGCGTCGAAGCCCAGCAGCTCGAATCGAACGCCGGACTGTTCCAGCGCCTCGCGCACCTCTTTGGTGTACAAGGTGTTGCCGCTCTCGTCGTCGCTGCACACGGCGCGGA
>JAGMZX010000252.1 GCA_018005585.1 Candidatus Hydrogenedentota bacterium
GTGGCGGCGGACGCGGTCATTATCACGCTGCAATGTGAATATTACGCCCTGGAGGGACTGAGCGAATTGCTGCAGACGATTTTGCGTGTGCGCGACAACCTGAATCCCGGCCTGCGCATCCTCGGCGTGCTGCTCACGATGTATCAGCACACGAAACTGGCGCGCCAGGTTGTGGACGACGTTCGCGAGCACTTGGGCGACAAGGTGTTTCAAACCGTCATTCCGCGAAACGTAACGCTGAGCGAAGCGCCTGGATTCGGGCAACCGGTGATTTATTACGATGTGCAGTCCAGTGGCGCGAAGGCCTACCTCGCTCTGGCGCGGGAGGTAATCGCACGTGGCTAGTCCGAAGAAGAAAGGTCTGGGCCGGGGCCTTGACGCCCTGCTGGGCGATGCCCCAGTCAATCTGGATATGCTGCGCGAACGCGAACCGGCGGCGGAAACGCCGCCCAATGGCGCGCGCCTGCTCCTGCTCGACCCCCGGGATATCAAGCCCAACCCGATGCAGCCGCGGCAGACCTTCAACGAGGAGACCCTGGAAGAACTCGCGGAGTCCATCCGCCGCGACGGCGTTCAGGAGCCGGTCATCGTCCGAAAAGCAGGGGACGGCTACGAACTGGTGGGGGGCGAGCGGCGTGTCCGTGCCAGCATCCTGGCGGACCTGGACAGCATCCCCGCGATCTGCCGCGAAGTCGACGACCGTGACATGCTCAAGTTGAGCCTGATCGAGAACGTCCAGCGCGAAGATCTGAACGCGATCGAACTTGCCCATGCGTACCAGCGGCTTATCGGCGAATACGGCCTGACGCAGGAACAACTTGCCGCGGAGGTTGGAAAGAAGCGCGTCACGGTCACGAATACGCTGCGGCTGCTCCAACTGCCGCGGGAGGTGCAGGACATGGTCGCCAGCGGCGACCTCACCATGGGCCACGCTCGTGCGCTCCTTGGCCTCGAAACCGCCGCCGGGCAAAGCCGCGTCGCGCGCAGAGTCGTTGCGCAGGGCATGTCCGTGCGGCAGGTGGAGCAACTCGCGTCCGCGGGCAAACCCGAACCCCGGAAGCCCGCCGCGAAAGACCCGAACATTGCCAGCGTCGAAGACGAACTTCGCCGGGCGCTGGGCGCCAAGGTTACCGTCAAGACGGCGAAGAATAACCGCGGCCGCATCGAGATCGAGTACTTCAGTCTGGACGAACTGGAACGGCTCTTGACGTTCTTTCGCGGCCGGAAACACTGATCCCGGCCGGCACGTCTCAGGAAACACGCAGGAAAGCACACGCCGATGTTGGACATGAAGCTGTTGCGCGAAGCTCCCGAGTCCGTGCGCGCCGCGCTCGCGCTGCGCGGTTCGGACCTGGATTTGGAAGCCGTTCTAGCCGTGGATGCCGAATGGCGCAGGCTCACCCACGAGTGGGAGCAACTGCGCGCGGAACAGAACCGCGCCGGCGATGAAATTGCGCGGCTCAAGCGCGAGAAAATGGATGCGGCCGCGGCGATTGCCGCGATGAAAGAGGTCAGCAGCCGGATCAAGAGCCTCGATGACGCGCGGTCCGAGGCCGAAGCGCGGCTGAACGGCCTCGTGATGACGATTCCGAACATCCCGCACGAGAGCGTGCCACACGGCCACGATGAGAAGGCCAACCGCCTCGAACGGAAATGGGGCGAGCCGACGCGTTTCGATTTCGAGCCCAAGGACCATGTCGCGCTGGGCGAGGGGCTCGGCATCCTTGATTTCGAGCGCGCCGCGAAGATAGCCGGGGCGCGCTTCTCGTTGTCCAAGGGACCCGCGGCCCGGCTCGAACGCGCGCTCATCAGCTTCATGCTCGATGTCCACACAACCCGCCACGGCTATGCGGAAGTGCTGCCGCCGTTCCTGGTCAACAGTGACAGCATGCGCGGCACGGGCCAGCTGCCCAAATTCGCCGCGGACCTGTTCAAGCTCGAAGGCACGGATTACTGGCTCATCCCGACGGCGGAGGTGCCGGTGACCAACATCTACCGTGACGAAATCCTCGAGGAGGCCGTGCTCCCCGTCTGCTTCGCGGCCTACACACCCTGTTTCCGCAGCGAGGCCGGCGCCTACGGCAAGGACACCCGCGGCATGGTGCGCCAGCACCAGTTCAACAAGGTTGAACTGGTGAAGTTCACGAAACCCGAGCACTCCTGGAACGAACTGGAGAAGCTGACCCGCGACGCCGAACGCATTCTGCAACTGCTCGACCTGCCGTATCAGGTCGTTTGCCTCTCCACGGGCGACCTGGGTTTTTCCGCCGCCAAGACATTCGACATCGAAGTCTGGTTGCCCGGCCAGGACTGCTATCGCGAGATCAGTTCGTGCTCCAACTTCACGGATTTCCAGGCCCGCCGCGCCAATATCCGGTTCCGCCGCGCGGGCCAGAAGCCCGAGTACGTGCATACGCTGAACGGGTCCGGGCTAGCCGTCGGGCGCACGGTTATCGCCATTCTTGAGAACTATCAGCAGGCGGACGGCAGCGTGCGCATACCGGAGGCGTTGCGGTCCTACATGAACGGGCTGGAGGTCATAAAGGCCCAGTCATGACGCGCGAATACGAGGAGGCGTCCCGGCGCATCACGGAAGGCAAGCGCGTCATCGCGCTGACCGGCGCGGGCGTCTCCGTCGAGAGCGGCATTCCCGATTTTCGCAGCGAAGACGGCATCTGGTCCAAGTACCCGCCCTACGAATACGCCACCATCGACGCTTTCATACGCAATCCGGAGAAGGTCTGGAGCCTCTGGTTCGAACTGGGCGGCATGATGGAGGGCGTCACGCCTAATCCGGGTCATCTTGCCCTGGCGGAACTCGAAGAACTGGGCCACCTCCACGCCGTAATCACGCAGAACATCGACAATCTGCATCAGGAGGCGGGTAACACGAACGTGATCGAATACCACGGCAACACGAAACGGATCGTTTGCCTGCGTTGCCACACGGCGCGGCCGCTCGACATCACGAAGGAACAACGCCCGGGACCCCGCTGCGCGTGCGGTGAGTACATGAAACCCGATGTCGTACTCTTCGGCGAAACCATTCCTCATCGCGCGCTGCTCGAATCTGAGGCGCTTGCCCGCTCGTGCGACGTCATTCTTATCGTGGGCACGTCCGCGCAAGTCTTTCCCGCCGCGGGGTTGCCCTTCACTGCGAAGGACGCGGGCGCGTACGTAATCGAATGCAACGTGGAACCCACCGAATTCACGCGCACGATCACCGATGCTTTTCTACAGGGACCTTCCGGCGAAAGCCTGCCGCGTCTCGTGAACTGGGTGCGCCGCTGAGAGCGGGGGACATGGCGCACGAGGCAGCAGCGGGAACCCTTTGCCGGTTCCCTTATTGTCTTTGTTCGGGTGTACGCACGCGCACGGCGCCCGGGTACGGCTGCTTGCCCGGAGGTTGTCTTGTCCCGATGGAGAACCTGCTACGCGCGCCCGTACCGTGAATGACGGCGCCGACTTCGTGTCCACGCACCGCCAAGTCATTCTCGGCCTCCGCTTTGCGTCCATGGCGGTCGTCGGACCGTCGTGCCTCGCCTATAGTTGAGTGAAACCCCGGGAGGCCGTGCGCTATGATCACCGCGCGGGCAATGCCGCAATTGTGCCGCAAGAAAGCGGAGAACCAGCCATGATGCCGATCATCGCATTGTCGTTCCTCACGATGCTTTCCACAGTGGCAGCGCCGCCGGAAACAGGCGGGCAGCCCACCTTCGCGGATGACGTGGCTTTTCTGAAGCAGCATCTGGAGGTCATCACCCTGAGCGGCCCCGAGGGCAACGCCCAAGTCGCGGTCGTGCCCGCGTACCAGGGCCGCGTCATGACCAGCACCGCGCGCGGCCCCGCGGGCGCGAGCTTCGGCTGGGTGAACCGGGACCTGATTGCGTCCGGCAAGATGCAGCCGCATATCAACGTGTACGGCGGCGAAGACCGCTTCTGGATGGGGCCCGAGGGCGGCCAGTTCGCCATCTTCTTTGCGCCGGGCGCGCCTTTCGACCTTGAGCATTGGCAAACGCCCGCCGTCATCGACACGGAACCCTTCGATGTCGTGGAGTCGGCGGCAGGCCGCGTTGCCTTCCGCAGGACCGCGCGTGTACAGAACCGCGCCGGGACCACTTTCGACATACAGGTCGACCGCGTGGTGCGCCTGCTCTCGCCTGAACAGGCCGGGGAGACCCTCCACGTAGAGATTCCGGCCGGACTCGACCTTGTCGCTTACGAGACCGAGAACACGTTGATGAACCGGGGCAGCGCGTCGTGGCGGCATGAATCGGGCCTGCTCTCGATTTGGATTCTGGGGATGTTCAATGCCTCACCCGACACGACCATCGTGATCCCCTTTGTTGCCGGGCCGGAAAGCGAACGGGGTCCCAAGCTGAACGACGCCTACTTTGGCCATATTCCGGCGGAGCGGCTCGTGGTCCGCGACGAAGTCGCGTTTTTCAAGGCCGACGCGCGGCATCGCGGCAAAATTGGTGTGGCGCCTCTCCGCGCAAAGCCGGTACTCGGCAGTTACGACGCGAGCGGCCAGGTGCTTACCCTCGTGCAGTACACGAAGCCGGGCGCGGTGATTGACTTCGTCAACTCGATGTGGGAGGTGCAGGAGGAGCCGTACCGCGGGGACGTGGTCAATTCGTACAACGACGGACCGCCCGAACCGGGCAAACCGGGGCTGGGCAATTTCTACGAACTCGAAACGTCATCGCCCGCCGCCGATTTGCCGCCGAACGGCACAATCACGCACGCGCACCGCACGTTCCACTTCCAGGGCAGCGAGGCCGCGCTCAGCGCCGTCGCGCAGGCGTGCCTCGGCGTAAGCACGGAGGAGATCAGGACTGCCTTCGCCCCGTAGGGTGAATTGCCGCGGCGCGACGCGCCGGTCAGCCATGGAAGGCGTGGTCGAAGTCCTTCCAGACCGGGTCGTATCCGGCCCGTCGGATGGCCGCGACAACTTCCTCGGGTCCGCGCCGGTCTTCTATTTC
>JAGMZX010000253.1 GCA_018005585.1 Candidatus Hydrogenedentota bacterium
CCCTCAGCGATATCTGGGTCTACGATCCTGCTGCGGCGGAGGGCGAGGGAGAAGGCGAAGGCGAGCCCGCACCGCAGCGGTATTATCACAGCGCGGACAAGGACACGGACCGCGAGATTTCGCTGAATGAATTGCTCCGGGTGATTCAGTTCTACAATTTGGACGGGCTGCACTGCGAACCTTGCACGGAAGACGATTACGAGCCTGGTGTAGGCGACCAGGGCTGCCGCCACCACGACAGCGATTATGCGCCGGAAGACTGGACAATCGACCTTTCTGAATTGCTCCGCCTCATTCAACTCTACAACATGGACGGCTACCACCCATGTACAGACAGCGAAGACGGTTTCTGCCCGGGCGCGGCGTAGCACGGGCGTCCCGCCCATGCTTTTGCCCGGTGGACGGCGCGCATGATATCACCGACTCGACGTTCGGCGTGCCGAATGACGCGTTGCGGCGGCGCATCATGGATTACCTGGCGTCCATCCACAACGCCACGACCAACGTCGCCTACGGCTGGCCCGCTCGTGCGGGAATGCTGATTCTGCATTACACTGCACAGCCGATGGCGGCTGTGCCACACTGTGTGAGCCACACTGCGCCGTGCGTAACTCACAATCCACAACCTGCCAGTGCTGGTTGAACGCCCGGACGCTCCAGGGAGCGTGAAGGAAGCTTACCGAGCATTGCCCGCGGCGCTCGCCCGGGGCGCTGGACATCTTCGCGGCGGGGACTTATCATCAGGCGATTCGGAGAGACGGGAGAAGTTCCATGGGCAACGGCAACATGAAGCAGCTTTTTCAGCAGGCGGGGCAGTTATACCAGGCAAAACGGTATCCGGACGCGCTGAGACTACTCGACCAACTGGCGCAGCAGGCACCCGGAAACGTGGAAGTACTATACGCGCGGGCGCTATGCCTGGGCGCGCTGGGGAAGGTCCCGGAGGCGGTCGAAATCTGCGAAATGCTCGCGAACGTGTATGGGGATGCGCGGGGCGCCCAATTGCGCGCCCGGCTGACGCAGCCGGGGCGCGCGGCGGCGCCGTCCCCGGCGCGAGCGCCCGCGGCGAAGCCCGCCGCACCCGGTCAACGGGCTGGCGCCCCGGCGAAGAAGAGCAGCGGGAACCTCGTGCTTGTCGCGGTGCTTGTCGTGCTGGTTGCGGGCGCGGGCGGGGCGTACTACTACCTGAATTTCATGCATGCGGAAGAGGCGCCGGCGGGCGCGGCGGCTGCGCCGGTTGCGAGACGTGCGCAGCCTCAGGCGGTGAACGGAATCTTCGGCGACCCGAACGGCGTGAAGCTGGCCGCTACGAATGAGACGGGCGGTGTCCTCGACGTGTGGCTGGGCGATGTGGGGGCAACGTCCGTGCCGCTGGCGAGTTTTCAGGCGGGATCAAACGGCACCATCGGGATTGCAGCGGGCAAGCAGAAAGTGCGTCTCCGGGCGGACTGGGGTAATGTGCGTTTTCACACCGCCATCCAGGATATCGACATCAGTGCGCCGCAACAATTGGTTTTCTTCCGCGAGTTCAACCCGATGGGCATTCCGGAAGTGAAGTGGCGGGTACAATAGGCGGCATATCCGGATTCGGGGACGGGAAAGGAAGGTGGCATGCGCGGGCAGAGCCGTCGCGCGTTCCTTCAGAAAGCGGGCATGGCCGCGGGCGCGGCGCTTGTGTCCGGCGCGCGGACACGCGCGCAGGATGTCGCTTCGCGGCGAATGCCGAATGTCATCCTCATCATTACGGATGACCAAGGCTACGGCGACCTGAGTTGTCACGGGAATCCGGTGCTGAAGACGCCGAATCTGGACCGGCTGCACGCGGAAAGCACGCGGTTCACGCGGTTTCATGTATGTCCGGTGTGTTCGCCGACGCGGGCGTGCCTCATGACGGGCCGGTACAACTACCGCACGGGCGTGGTGGACACGTACATCGGCCGGTCGATGATGCACCCGGACGAGGTAACGATCGCGGAAGCGTTCTCGCAGCATGGCTACCGCACGGGCATCTTTGGGAAATGGCATCTGGGCGACAACTATCCGATGCGCGCCAAGGACCAGGGATTCCAGGAATCGCTGGTGCACCGGGGCGGCGGGCTGAGCCAGCCGAGCGACCCGCCGGACAGCGGTTATTTCGATCCCGTGCTTTCGCGCAACGGGACCTTGCAGAAGTGCCGGGGTTATTGCACTGACGTGTTCACGGACGCGGCGCTGGCTTTCATCGAAGCGAACCGCGACCGGCCGTTTTTCGCGTATCTCGCCATGAATGCGCCGCACGTGCCGCTCGAAATCGACGAACGCTATGTTGCGCCGTACCGCACCGCGGGAGTGGGGGAGGGGGCCGCGAGAGTCTACGGGATGATCGCGAATATCGACGAGAACGCCGGGCGCGTGATGGACCTGCTGGCGAAGCGGGACATCGAGCGCGATACCATCGTCATTTTCATGACGGACAACGGGGCGACGCCCGCGGAGAACGCCGAGCGCTACAATGCGGGCATGCGCGGATGGAAAGGGAGCGTGTACGAAGGCGGCATCCGCGTACCGTTCTTCATTCGCTGGCCGGGTGTGCTCGAAGCGGGCCGGGACATCGACCGTATCGCCGCGCATATCGACGTGTTGCCGACGCTGCTGGCGCTGTGCGGCGCGCCGGTTCCCGAAGAGGTGCGGCTCGACGGGCGAAGTCTCGCGCCGCTTCTGCTGGGCGCGGGCGGAGACTGGCCCGACCGCTATCTGTTTTCTCAGTGGCACCGGGGCGACGCGCCGGAACCGTTCCGCCAGTGCGCAGCGCTGAACCAGCGGTACAAGCTGGTCGACGGGAAGGAACTCTACGACCTGGAGAACGACCCCGCGGAAGCGCGAGACATCGCGCCGGACTATCCGCGGATCGTCCAGGAGATTCGCGCTGCATACGAAGCCTGGTTCGAGGACGTGTGCAGCACGCGCGGGTTCGCGCCGATGCGGATTCACCTGGGCACGCCCCATGAAAACCCGACGGTGCTGACACGGCAGGACTGGCGCAATACGGAAGGCTGGGACAAGCAGCACGTGGGCCATTGGGAAGTGCTCGTCGCCACGGAAGGCGAATATGACTTGCTGCTGCAGTTTCCGCCGGCCGCGGAGGGCAGCAAGGCCCGTTTCAGACTGGGCGACACCGAGCGGAGCGTGCCGCTCACGCCCGGCGCGACTTCGTGCGCGTTCGAATCCGTCCCGTTGCAGGCCGGCGATGGACAACTGGAAGCCTTTCTGGAGCAGGGCGGCAACCGGGAGGGGGTCAGGTACGTGGACGTATTGAAGAAGTGACGCGCGAGAGCGTTCAGCATTGGGATTATGGCCTGTGAACGCGCAGGCAGACTTCGGGGAGAGCATCATGCAAAAGGAGACCGTGCGCGCGGGGATAGTCGGCGCGGGATTTTCGGCGTCGTTTCATTATGAGGCCATTCGCAAGGTTCACGGCGCGAACGTCGAGGTAGTGGGCGTCTACGCGCTCGACCTCGAACGAGCCGCGCAATACGCCGCGAAGCGGGGCATCCGCAAGTTCGACTCGCTGGAAGCGCTGATCGATAAGGTGGATCTGGTCCACTGTTGCGTGCTCGTGGCCGGTCACGAGCAGGTGGCCGTGGCGGCGCTGGAACGCGACAAGTCCGTGATCGTCGAAAAGCCGCTGACCGGCTATTGCGGCGACGGTTCGGCGTCGTTTCATGGCGATACCTTTTCCAAGGGCGACGCACTGACACATGGTCTCGCGAGCGTAGAGCGGATGCTCGACGCGGAACAGCGCAGCAAGGGGCGCATCCTGTACGCCGAGAACTGGGTGTACGCGCCGGCGGTCCAGCGCGAACGTGAGATTATTGAAAAGACCGGCGCGCAAATCCTATGGATACATGGGGAAGAGGCCCATTCCGGCTCGCACAACCCGACGTATGCCTTTTGGAAGTTCTCCGGCGGCGGCGTGATGATCGGAAAGGGGTGTCATCCCCTCACTGCGGCGTTGTACCTCAAGCGGGTCGAGGGCCGTGCGCGGGATGGCAAGCCGATCCGCCCGAAGACCGTCACGGGCCGCACGGCGGCGTTGACGCGGATGCCCAGTTTCCGCGACGAGGGTCATATCCGTTCGAACTACCACGACATCGATGATTTTTCGATGATGCACGTCACGTTCGAGGACGGCACGCTCGCCACGGTGTTTGCGTCGGACATCATCCTCGGCGGGATTCACAATTGGCTCGAAGTGGCCGCGAATAATCACCGCACGGTCTGCAATATCAATCCCAACACATCGATGCAGGTCTACAACCCGCGCCACGAAAACTTCGAGGATGTCTATACCGTGGAAAAGATAGAGCAGAAACAGGGCTGGACGAACATGCCGCCGGACGAGGACTGGTTCACGGGCTATCCGCAGGAAATCGAGGCGTTTTACCGCGCCGCAGCCTATGGCGATCCGGTTGAGAGCGACAGCCGCCTGGCCGCCGACACCATCTCTACCATTTACAGCGCCTATGTCTCCGCCGAACGGGGCGGCGCGGCCGTGGACGTCAGGACCTTCTGAACAGCGGCGGACCCACGCAGTAGCCGTCTTCCGTGCCCGCGCCGGGGCAGCAATGGCAGCCGCCGGAGTTGTAGAACTGGATGAGGCGCAGCAATTCGGTCAGGTCGATCTTCCAGTCCGGGCCGCCGTTATAGTCGCTCGCATGCGATGCGCAATCGCGGTTCGTACCGTCTCCCGCGACATAGCCGTCTTCCGTGGAATCGGGAGTATCGGCGCAATGAAACGCGCCGGAATTGTAGAACTGAATCAGGCGCAGTAGCTCGGACAATGCAATTCGTCCGTCATGATTCTGGTCCGCCGTGTGCCAGACGACGCTGCCCTCGCCCTCACCCTCACCTTCGCCCTCACCTTCGCCCTCACCTTCGCCCTCGCCTTCGCCCTCGCCCTCGCCCTCGCCTTCACCC
>JAGMZX010000254.1 GCA_018005585.1 Candidatus Hydrogenedentota bacterium
TCCTTGTCCGGTTTCGCATGGTCCGAAAATACGGGCTGGATCAATTTTGGCGACGGCACGAATACGGACCCTGACGCGTTCGGCGTGGTCAACGACGGCGCGGGCAACTTGTCGGGCTTTGGGTGGGGCGAGAACATCGGCTGGATCGATTTTGACACGACCAATGCGGGCGGTTCGCAGGTGGTCATAGACGGGGCTGGACTGTTCAGCGGGTTTGCCTGGAACGAGAACATCGGCTGGATCAACTTCGCGAGCGGCTACGGCGTTGAAATGGACATTTCGGGAGAAGGCGAAGGGGAAGGCGAGTGCCCGCCGCCCAGCGAAGGCGAAGGGGAAGGCGAAGGGGAAGGCGAAGGGGAAGGCGAAGGCGAAGGCGAAGGCGAGGGCGAGGGCGAGGGCGAAGGCGAGGGCGAAGGCGAGGGCGAAGGCGAGGGCGAGGGCGAGGGCGAAGGCGAGAATCCCTGTATCGATGAGTGGCACACAGCCGACCAATCGCAGGACAACATCATCGAATTAACGGAATTGCTCCGCGTGATCCAGTTCTACAATTCCGGTGGCTTCCATTGCGCGGACGACCCCGGCAACACGGAAGACGGCTACGTGCCCGGGCCTGGCGCGAACACCGGCTGCTGCCCCCATGACAGCGACTATGCGCCTTCCGGCCCGAACTGGCAGATCACGCTGACCGAACTGCTGCGTCTTATCCAGTTCTACAACTCCGGCGGCTATCATTATTGCCCCGCCGACGGCACCGAAGACGGCTTGTGCCCCGGCCAGGCTGCAGCTTGATTACGAATGCAGGCGCCGGTGGCGGCGGCGCCGCTTCTATGGCCGGGCGAGGACGCCGTAGAGGTCGGGGCGGCGGTCGCGGAGGTGGTTATCGTCCGTGGCGGCGCTGAGCTCGAGGTCGCAGACGAGGATGCCGGGCCGGCCGCCTGTGCGCCGGGCGAGCACTTTCCCGCCGGGACCGGCGACGAGGCTCTCTTCCGGGTGCGTGAACGCGATGAAACACTGGTTTTCGAAGGCGCGCGTCCGCATCATGGCCTCGTTGAACTCTCCATGGAACCCGTAGGTCGGGTTGAAGATGAGCCGCGCTCCTTGCAGACGCAGCACGCGCGCGGTTTCGGGCCAGCGCCGGTCCGCGCAGATCATGGTCCCGAGCGGGCCCCACGGCGACGGCCACACGGGCAGCGCCATGCCGGCCGCGTATTGCAGGTCGTGGGTTTGCAGATGGGTCTTGTGATACACGCCGACAAGGCGGCCGCCGGCGTCCCACAGGCCCGCCGCGTTGTAGATGGCGCCGTCTTCGAGCGACGTGAAACCGAAGCAGATGTACATGCGGCGGCTGCGCGCTTCTTCGGCCACGCGCCGCAGGTAGGGGCTTGCGTCGAGGTCCTGCGCAACGCCGCGCAGCCGTTCGGGCGTGGACGCCTTGTCCGGCGCGGCGTAGCCATCGAGCCAGCATTCGGGGGTAACAAAGATATCGGCGTGTTTCACTGAGGCCTTGTCGAGCATCTTCAGGAACGTCTCGAAATTCGCGTCCAGCGCCCATTTTTCGGGCACGCCGCGCAGAAGCGCGATGCGGGCTTTGTCGCGTGTTGCCGGCGTTTCAGCAGCCGTCAGCGCGTAGACGCGCGCCGCGCGCATGTGGAATCGGACACGGCATTCCGTGCCCGGCGTCACGCCGGCCCAAGGCAGAGCAAGCGCAGCGCCTTCCCGGTCCTCGAAGCGGACCGGCGCGGCATCGGCCACGGCAGTGCCCGCGGCGTCCAGCAATTGCGCTTCGAGCCACCCGCCGCGCGCGTCGGCATCGAGGACAAGTCCGTTCTCGGGCCACGGGAAGACCGGCGTCGTGAATGCGCCGCTTTCGCGCGCGACAACGGCGGTCAACCGGTTTGGCGCATAAGCCACGGTCTGCATGCCGCCGTCCTTCCATATGGCGAAATGCAACCGGCCCTGATACGGGAAGGGGTCCGCATAGCTCCAGAAGCCGAGGTCCGTATTGCGGAAGGGCCGCTGCCAGGTCCGCGCGTCGCGGCTGACGGTCAATTCGTATTCGAGCAACGCGCTGTGCTTGTTGGGCAGGTTCGGATCCGCGTAGTACTTCATCACGAGGCCCAGGTACGCGCCGCCATGCGGAAAGGCCTTCATCAGGTAGAACTCGGTCTCGGGCCGGTCCTCAGCATCGGGTCGCAGCAGCGGCATTTGCGCGGTCCACGTGCGCAAGTCGGGCGATTCGCGCAGCGCCTGCACGCGGCGCTTCTTGTCCAGGTTGTCCGGATACGGTTTTTCCGGCCAGTCCTCGAGCATCGTCTGATAGAGCAGATAGCCGCCATCCTTCGGCAGCAGCGTGAACGCGTCGTTGTGCTCCGTGAACACCGCGCCGCCGGGGTCCTTCTCCCACGCGCGCCCGTCGCTCGAGGATGTCAGCATTGCGCCCGCCTCGCCCTCGGCCGCGGGCTGGTCCCAGTACAACATGCGGAACCCGGGTTCCGCGCGCACGATCTGGAACACGTTGAAGCCGCCCCACGTAGGCTTGTGCAACGAGCGGCGCAAGCAGACGTTGTTTGGCCCGCCCCACGCGGGTGCGCCCGCCTGCAGTTCCGGCAACAACCATTGGCCGCCGCGCAACTCGCCCAGGCAGAGTGTGCGCTGATCGCTGTACTCCTTCTCGCCGCTGTTGACACGCTGGTACCAGAGGAGGACGCCGTCCCCCTCAGCGTGCGCCGCCACGGGCGCGTACCAGAGCTTGGGCCGGTCCGGGTCTTTCGCAAAAAGTGCAATGCCCGGCTCGGGCAATTGCGCTTCGAGCGTCACGTTCTGCGCGTCTTCCAAATCCTCCGGAAACAGGAACACGACGGGGGATGGCCCCGAAGCAAGACACGCGAGGAGACCGACGAGGCTGCACAGCATAGGCTGGTCCTTTACGCCCCACGGATGGGTATCGGCGGATTCGTCTTCCACTTGCCGCCGGTGAAATCGGGGAACTCCTGCGGCGCGCCGTGCGCCGCCGCGCTCGCGCCCGACAACGGGAAGATGGCGCTCCACGTCGCGGCATCGTACACGTCCTGCGGCGTCTGGGTGCGCGCGCGCACGGCCTTGATGAACTCGTAGAGCGTGATGTAATCCGCGCCGCCGTGCCCGCCGCTCTCGAGCGCCGCTTCCTTGAGCTGCGCCCACAGCGGATGCGCGTACTTTTCGAGGTACGGCGCGAACGATTCGTACTCGTGCGCGGCCGGCGAAACACCTTCCAGGTAGATTTGCCCGCCGCAATGGCCCATGTGAATGCCCTTCGTGCCTTGCAGCCGGAAAATGAGGTCGTATGGGCGCGGCGCGTTCACGTCATAATAGAGCGTGACGGTGACCCCGTTTTCGGTTTCTAGCAAGCTTGTATTGATGTCGCCGAGCGCATAGGAGCGTTCCGCCAGCGGATGCCCGGCGCCAAACTGCGCCCCGGCCTGCATCCGCATGCCGCGCGATTTCGTGCTCAGGCTCACGAGCCGCGTGAAGCGGTCGCCTCGATTGATGTTGCACCACTGCGCCACGGGCCCAATCGGGTGCGTGGGATAGAGATTGCCGTTCATCTCGGCTGCGAAACGGCCCCGCCACGTCAATTCGCCCGACGCGGTGAAATGCAGCGCACGGCAATCGTGCTGGTAACCCGCCTGCGCATGCAGGAGTTCGCCGAAGACGCCCTCGCGCACCATGCGCAGCAAGGCGAGGGCGTTTTCGAAATAGCACACGTTCTCGAGCATCATGCAGGGAACGCCGCTCTCCTCATGCGCGCGCACCAGCTCCCGGCACTCGTCCAGCGTGACCGCCGCGGGCACCTCCGTACCCGCGTACTTGCCCGAACGCATCGCCGCGACGGACACGGGCGTGTGCCATTCCCACGACGTCGCGCAGATGACCGCGTCGAGGTCGTCACGCGCCACGAGGCGCTCCCAGTCGCGGTCGCCGTTCGTGTAGGCGTCCGGCCGGGCGCCGCATGCCTTCTCGACGATGTCCTGCGCGCGGGACGCGCGATCGGCGACTATGTCGCAGACCGCGGCGACAACCACGTCGGGAAACTGGAGCAGGGTCTGCGTCAGGTAGGCGCCCCGATTGCCCACGCCGACCACACCGACGCGCACGGGCCGCGTCAGCGGTTCCTGAGCGCCCGTTGCGCCGCCCAAGGCCAGCGTCGCGCCGGCAACCGCGCCAAGCTGCATGAAATCACGACGTGAAACCCGGTTTTCTGTTCTCATGACTTTTCTTCCCCGTGTCTTGTTGCGCGCCGGTGTCCGGAATCCATTGCATGCGCATTAATCACGCAGCAGCTCGCGCATCGCGCCCATGAGCACTTCCTCCACCTCGGGGGCAACGTTGCTGGAGCGCTCGCTCGTCTCATAACCGCCTTCCGCGTAGGCACGCGCCGTGCCGATGTAACCCGTCCCGTAATCGCCGTATGCAGCCATCGCGACGAACAACTCCGGCCGCATTTCCTTCGCCGCGAGCTGATACTCCACGAACAGTTCGCCGGGACAATGCAGAATCCGTGCCCGGCCCAACGCCAGGCACGCGATATCGATCTTGTGCCCGGCCTTGCAGCGGCGCAGCCACGCCAATTTCGCCGCGTCGCCCTGGAACTTCTCGGGCGCGTCCTTCCGCAGCAATGCCGCTTCGAGGGATTCCTCGGACAGATGCGCCGCCACGGGCAGGGCAACCGGAGCGACACGCCACGCCACGTCCTGCGCGGTTATCGATTCGCGCGCCGTGGCTTCCCAGGCGCGGCGCATGCCATCGGCCAGCCGTTCGGCAAGAATGCGCCGGTTCTCGGGCGAACCGTCGTTGTATTTACCCGCGCCCACGTTGCCTCCCGCGCCGTTGAAGTGAAT
>JAGMZX010000255.1 GCA_018005585.1 Candidatus Hydrogenedentota bacterium
GCGGCAATGGCCGTGACGTTTTCGTCGAACAGGTCCAGGTCCACGAAGGCCAACGGCATCACCCGCCCGCGAAAGGCGTCCCTGTAGTATTGGTACCGGTTCTGCATGCCGACGCCGCCCTGTTGCCAATCATTTGATGGATATTCTATCGTAGCTCCCGGTATTCGCGCATACCGCGCACGGAAGGCTGACAACGATGACTCCCCGATTCGCCAGACTGGAGGAAATCCTGCCTTTGCGCGACGCGGTCATCATCGCGGGCACGGACCGCGACACGCCCTTCTTCCCGGGCGACCGGGACGCCGCGACGCGGCATATCGGCGTCTTCGTGAACGGCCGGTGCGTGGGGTGCGCCACGTTTCTTGTGCAACCCTGTCAGAGCGCGCCCGCGTGGCAGCTTCGGGGCATGGCAACGGCGCCGGACTGCCGCGGCCAGGGTCTTGGCCGCGCGATGCTGGCCTTCGCGGAGGCGGAACTTCCCAAGGCATCGGGTGCGCGCGTGCTCTGGTGTAACGCGCGCGAATCCGCGGCGGGTTTCTACCGGAAACTGGGCTGGGAAACCGTTTCGGAACTGTTCGACGTGCCCGGCGTCGGCCCGCACTACCGCATGCTGCGCCGCCTGCCCCAGGACAGGAAAACCACGTCATGAGCACCGCGGATTATCTGATTGTCGCAGGTTTCTTCCTCGTAATGCTCGGAATCGGCGTCTTCTTCGCCGGACGCATGCGTAATCTGAACGATTTCTTCGGCGGCGGGCAAGAGGTGCCGTGGTGGGTATCCGGTGTTTCGCTCTACATGACCAGTTTCAGCGCGTTCGCGTTCGTGAGTTATTCCGCGCTCGCCTACACCGACGGCTTCGTTGCCGTCACCATCTGGTGGCTTGTCGCGGTCTGCTCCGTCATCAGCGCGCGCTTCTTCGCCGCGCGCTGGCGCCGCGCCGCCGCCACCACACCCCTTGAATACATCGAGCGCCGCTACGGCCCCGGGCTGCGCCAGGTGCTTGCGTGGGCAGGGGTGCCGCTCATCATCATTGACGACGCGCTCAAGCTCTTTGTCATCGGGACCATGGTCAATGAAATGATGAGCATCTCGACGGGCGGCAACCTCGCGCTGTCGATTAGCGCGTGCGGGTTGATCATGCTGGCGTACACGCTGCTCGGCGGGCTGTGGGCCGTCATGATCACCGACTTCGTGCAGTTCGTGGTCATGAGCGTCGCCGTGGTGGTCCTTGCCCCGCTCATTCTCGTCAAGGTCGGCGGGCCGGCCGCGCTCGCCCACCACCTCCCGCCGGAAATGTGGTCGCCGACGTCGCCCAAGTATCCCTGGTACTGGGTGCTGTCGTTCTTCATCGTCATGACCTTCTCGTATTCCGTCAAATGGCCGCTCGTGCAGCGCTATTACTCGGTGCGCACGGACCGCGGCGCGCGGCTCGTCGGGTACATGGTCGCCGCACTCACGTTCGTGACCATGCCGCTGATTCTGCTGCCGGGTTTCGCCGCGCGGCTGCTCCCGGAGGCAATAGCGCCGAATTCCGTCTACGCGGAGGTGTGCAGGCAGCTGCTGCCCGCGGGATTGATCGGCATGGTCATTGCCGCCATGTTCTCCGCGACCATGTCCACGCTCTCCGGCGATTACAACGCCGTGGCCGCCGTGCTCACGAAAGACCTGTACGCGCGGCTGTTCTTCCGTGGCGGCGAGCCGCGCGCCCCCGTGCTGGCCGGGCGGGTCGCGACGCTGATTGTGGGGATGCTCGCGCTGGGCATCGCGCTGCTGTTGGCGCGGATTCCCGGCGAGGTCGAACTGGTAAAGATCATGGCCGAACTGTTCAGCGTGCTGCTGCCGCCGGTCGCGATTCCGATGATGTTTGGCCTGGTCACGCGCCGCGTCTCAAATGCGGGCGCGCTCGGCGGTTTCCTCGCAGGCATGGTTCTCGGGTTGATGGCCTATTTCGCGAGTTTCGGAGGCGACCTGGCGTTTCTGCGCACCGTGCCATACCTGACCTGGATAACCGTGCTGCCTACGCTCGGTGTCATGCTGCTGCTGAGCCGCCTGCTGCCCGATGATGCGCGCAAACGCGCCGAGATTGCGCGATTCATCGGAGAATTGACCTCGGTGCAGCCGCCGTCACGCCACGCGGCGGTCCCGCGCGGCAGCCAGAACGCGGGCGCGCTCGAAATCATCGGCTGGGCCAGCGGCGCGATGGGCGCGCTGCTGCCCCTTACAATTTTCGCGACCCGCACGTCCCCCGTGCCCTGGCTGTCGGTCGTTGTAGGTTCCGCGCTCTTTGCCGCGGGCGCGGCCGCGGTCATCGCCGGGCGGTATCTGCGCGGCGGGGCAAGGAGGTAACCCATCATGACGGACAAGGTACTGGGTGTTGGTATTATTGGCTCAGGGTTCATGGGCCAGACCTACGCGCGCACCGTGCGCGACATGGTCCGGCGCGCACGGCTGGTTGCTGTAGCGGAGGGCTCAGGCGCCACCAAGCTCGCGGAGGACTACGGCATAGCGCATTGCACGTCTTACCGTGACATGCTGAAACGGCCCGACCTGGACCTCGTCATGGTCGCCACGCCGCACGCCCTTCACGCCGAACATGCGCTCGCTTCGGCGCGCGCGGGCAAGCACCTGCTCGTGGACAAGCCTATGGCCTGCACCGTTGCCGCCTGCGACGCGACCCTCGAGGCCTGCGGCGCGTCCGGCCTGAGGTGCGGAGTGACGTTCACGCAGCGCACGCGCGCGGGATTCGCCAAGGCGCTGGAGGTTCTCGCCACGGGACAACTCGGCGCGATACGGCACGTACGGACGTGCCAAGTCGTGCCGGACGGACTCGGCACCGTTCCGGCCTGGCAGATGAACACCGACAATATTGGCCTGCTCTTTGGCCATGGCATCCACAACATCGACGCGGTGCGCGCGCTGACCGGACAGGAGGTCAAGAGTGTCTTCGCGAAAACGCGCACCCTGACCGGCGCCCCCGTCGATGGGACGTCCGATGTGCTCCTGACCATGCGGGACGGGTCGGTGCATTATGTCTTCTGTTCGTTCGAAGCGCCCAAGCCCGGCTTCCCGCGCAATGGTTTCGGCGCGCAGGTGTTTTGCGAACGCGGCCTGATCGACCTCGACGGCTACGCGGAAACGCGCATCGCCACGGCGGGCGGCGCCTGGGAGACCCTGGCGGTGCAACCGCCGGTCGATTGGGCGGGCAAGGGCTTTCTCCACGAGAACCGGCTCCACGCCTACGGGCTGCTTATCCAAGACCTTGTCGACGCCATCCTCGACGGTCGTGAACCGGCAATCACCGGCTGGGACGGACGTCAGGCCGTTGCGGCGGCCCTGGCCGCGTACGAGTCAAGCCGGACCGGCAGGGAAGTGTATCTCGACGATTTTTCGGGATGATCTAACGCCTGGGAGGCTGGACCCATGATATTCGAGCGTTCGAAACAGCTTTACGAGCGGGCATGCCGCATTACGCCGGGCGGCGTGCACAGCAACGCGCGCCTCGCCGCGACGCCCGCCCCCCTCTTCTACGAGCGCGGCGAGGGCGCGCATATCTGGGACGCGGACGGCAACAAATACATCGACTACGTAATGGGCCAGGGACCCATGCTCCTCGGGTACACGCCGCGCCCGGTCCTTGACGCGGTCCGCGCACAACTGGAAAAGGGTCTGCTCTACGCGGGCCAGACGGAACTCGAGGTCCGCGCCGCGGAACTCATCCGCGAACTGGTCCCGTGCGCCGAAATGGTGCGGTTCAATTGCACCGGTTCCGAGGCGATCATGGCCGCGCTGCGCGCCGCACGCGCGTACACCGGCCGCCCCAAAGTGCTGCGCTTCGAGGGCCATTATCACGGCTGGAACGACGCCATCGCCTGGAACTATTGCGTTCTCGACCAGGACGCGCAGGGCCCGCGCGAGAACCCGCGGATGCACCCATCGTCCGCCGGGCAAGACCCGGCCAGCGGCGCGAACCTGCTCGTAAGGCCCTGGAACGACCTCGCGCTGGTCGAGGACTTGTTTGACGCGCAGGGGAAGACCATCGCGGCGGTAATCTGTGAGCCGATGATGTGCAATTGGGGCGGCATCTTGCCGCAGCCCGGTTACCTGGAAGGGCTGCGCCGCGTCTGCGACCGTTACGGAGCGCTGCTGGTCTTCGACGAAGTGATCACGGGCTTCCGCCTCTCGCTCGGCGGCGGCCAAGGCTATTTTAACGTTATGCCGGACCTCTGCGCATTGGCGAAGGCGCTGGGCGGCGGCATGACCGTCAGCGCGGTGGCGGGGCGTGCGTCCGTGATGCAGGTATTCAACGACGGCAAGACGGCTCACGCGGGCACGTACAACGCGAACCGGCCCGCAATGGCGGCCACGGTTGCCGCGCTCGAATGCCTTCGCGCCGACGGCGGCGCCGAACTGCGGAAAGCCCATGCGGCGGGAGCGGCGCTGATGGAAGGACTCCGCGCGCTGGCCGTCGAGACGGCGATGCCGCTCGCCGTGCGCGGCCTGCCCCCCGTGTTTCAGGTCTCATTCCTGCCGCCGGATGCGCCGCCGGTTGTGGATTTCCGGTCTTCGCTCGCGGCCGATCTCGCCCTGGCCCGCCGGTACTGGCAAGCACTGCACGAGCGGGGCGTGCGCACCACGGCGCGTAATTTCTGGTTCCTGTCGACCGCACA
>JAGMZX010000256.1 GCA_018005585.1 Candidatus Hydrogenedentota bacterium
CCGGCCTGCTCTATCCACTGCTGCAGGACGGGTCTGAAGGACGGGGCGAAGGTCTGGACCACCCGATTCAAGTCCTGTAGACGGACGGCGTCGCGAAGCGTGTTCAACGTTTGCCTGGGGGAGGTGTAATCCGAACTGGCAGACGCCGCCGGCAGTGGCGTGCCGGTCTCAGCGGCGGCGGGTGCGGGGGCCGCCTGCTGCAAGTCCTTGGCGCACCCCTGCGCGAACAAGAGCGCCAGGCCGGCCATGGCCAGCGCCTCTGCGGCTCGGGGGCGGTGGCGTGCCCATTCAGCTATCGAGACGCGCACTTGACATGCTCCCCTTCCAACACGAAAACTAGAAACCGCACCCGCTCCGGCCGTAGCCAAGCGGTGCCGACGGACATCCAGTGTATCACAGACCACGTTACGGGAGAGACGAATTACCTGTGTATTGTGCGGAACCTCCCCTGAATTGAGGGGATTCATTATCGTGTTGTATTGGGCGAGAGGCTCCGGCTCTTGTACCGGCGCGTGCCGCCCCGAATACGCCCGGTTCTTCGCACCAGGAGCGGGCAAGGAGGCAGGTTCATGAGGCGAACAAGAGGGCAGGCGGCCCTGGACGCTCTAAACGCCGGGGTTGCGGTGGCTCAACGTGGGAGAATGACAAGGCCAGCGTGGGGCGTTTCGGCCCGCCCATACGGGCGCCGTGCGGCTCTGTCGCGGGTATTGGCCGTGGCGGTTCTTTCGCTTGCGTGTGCCGCCGCGGGCGCCGTCGCCGTTGAAATGGCGCCTCTGGACCCCGTATCCCCCGCGGGTGGTCTCTCCGTGACGCCCACTCAGGTCGTGTTTCCCTCCACGACGAGCAAGTGTGTGTTTCAAGTGACGCGGGACGGCTCGCCTGTCCCGGCAAGCGAAATCAAGGCGCAGATCGCGGAGGGCTACGGTTGGATGTTCGAGATCGTGAAGCCCTCGAAAGAACCGGGCCAAATCGTTTTGTGTACGCGGCCGGGCAACACGGAGAAGGGTACTTATGACCTGGTCATCCGTGCGGGCAGCGAAGAGAGGCGCGTTCGCGTCGTGGTTTCCCTGGAGCATGAGATGGGACTGTTGCCCTCCGGGGCCGCCACCGGCCAGACGTACGTGTTTCAATCGCTGGCCCTGCCGCCGTATTGCTATGAAGGCCAGATTCTGGACCTGGACTTCTCCGAGCTGGGCGCCACGACGTGGTATTCGTGGCGCGTAAACGACACGGAAGTGCTTGAAGGCGTCGGGGAGAGCCGTTTGCGCTACGTGCTGGACCGCCCTGGCGAAGCATACGTGCGCATGGAAGCGCGGCGCGACCGCTCGTCGGCGGTGATTCCCTGGAGCGGTTCCACCACGGTGCGAGCCAACCCCGTGTACGAAAAAGAGGTTGCGAGAGGCACGATCTTGACGCTGACCGGCCCGGTGGGTTTCCGTGATTATGAATGGTGGCTGGACGGCGCGCCCGTGGCCACGGGCATGAATTATACGCGGCACCTGAATGAAGCCGGCGTTTACCGGATAGAGTGTATCGCGCGATCTCCTGAGAACAGCCCGAATATCAGCTATAGCCGGAACGAGTGGCGGGTCACGGTGCGTTGAATCACGCGGGGGCTTTGCCTACGCGTGAAGGTGAGGCTGCAGCGCAGCACTGCTTTGCGGCATGAGTTCGCCATAATATGCGCCGTTTTGCTCACGCAGGCAGATGTGGCGATGGCACACGCCGCAGTCAAACCGGTCGCCGGCGTGGGCCCCCTCCGGCACCTGAATGTAGGTGCTGCAAAACGGGCAGACGATGCTCTTTTCGTCTTTTTTCAGGTAATCCTGGAGAATCCGGTTAATCTTGCCGGCCCGGAACGCCCGCAGGAACGCGTCCACGATGGCCGGGTCGAACTGCGTCCCTCTTCCTTTCTCGATTTCGCCCAGCGCTATTTCCGTGGAGAGTCCCTTCCGATAGGGACGACTGCTGGTGAGCGCGTCGAACGTGTCCGCTACGGCAATCACACGGCCTTCGAGGGGGATTTCCTCGCCGGAAAGCCCGTACGGATAGCCGTGTCCGTCGTATCGCTCATGGTGATACAGGCAGTACGGGATGAGCGGGTGCAGGCGCTCGACGTCCTGAAGAAGCCGCGCGCCCCGCTCTGGGTGGACCTTTATCTTGGCGAATTCCTCGTCCGTAAGCTTGCCGGGCTTTCGCAATATCGCGTCCTCAATCGCGATCTTGCCAATGTCGTGGAGCACGCCGCCCATTTCGCACTCCCGGATCTTGTCTTCGGTCCACGCCAGTTCGCGTGCAATCGCCACGGCGAAATTCGTGACGCGCCATGTGTGGCCGACGGTGTACTTGTCGCGCATTTCAATGGTGCCCGCGAGCACGACGAGCGTGTCCGCGTAAGATTTCTCGAGCATGCGGACATACTGAGCGTTCTTGATGGCGCTGGCGGCCGGGCCGGCCAGCGCGACCAGCAGTTGCAGGTCGCTCGGAACGAAGGCGTTGGTCGTGCCTCGCGTGTCGACGTAGATGACGCCCAGCGTTTCTTCCTGGTGCTTCAGCGGTGCGCACATAGCCGACGAAATATTCTGGGCGATGATGCTCATCCCGGCTTCAAAACGCGAATCGTCGGCCGCGTCATGCGTAATGACGGCCTCGCCCCGTTCCGCGGCGCGCTGCACGATGCTGGAGCTAATCACGATCTCCGTCGATGCGCGGCCCGTCTTCACGTGCTCGGTAACCAGTTCGCCGGTGTCTCTGTCGCGCAGCAGAATCACGCCGTTGTGGGCTGGCACAAGGCGGAAGATTTGCTCCATGATTACAGCGAAGACCCGGTGCAGGTCGCGTTCGCTGGTAATTACCTGATTGGCCGCGTAAACGGCCTGAAGGCGCTGCTGCGCCTCGCGTAATTGCTCCTGTGTTGGGACTTCGCGGGGTGGGTGGAAAAACGTTTGGAAGAGGTGGTCGGCCTGGCTGGCTGAGACCACTTTGTTGGGGCTGCTCTCGAATCGAACCCCGGTTTCGCCTTTGGGCTCGTCCGCATCCCGGGTCACCCGTCCTTCATACCGGAATTCCTGGTCGCCAATTCGAATAACGTCGCCGTGCGACAGCCGGTATTCCAGAATGCGGCGGTTGCCGACGTACGTGCCGTTGCCGCTGCCCAAGTCTCGCAAGATGGTTCCGCGGTCCGTCTGCTCGACTTTGGCGTGCCGCCGCGATACCTGGAGGTCCTCGAGTTGCACGGTATTGTCCGGATTGCGCCCGATGGTCACTGCACCCTGCAACTGGAAAACTCTCCCGGACAACGGTCCAGACAGCGCTATGAGCTTCTCCTGCGTCATCTTCCTGAGGACTCCCCAAACATTCCATCATAGTTACGGTATCTTTATACCACGAAGGAGGCAACAATCCAAGAACCGCGCCTATTCGCGCGGCCAGAGTGTTTTGTTTCGAGAAAGCCGGGTTCTGCGACGTCACCCCGTCCAGTGCCCCAATAATTATTGACAGAAATCGGAGTTTTGCATAAAATGAAAATCGTTGATGAGCGGGCTGGGAAACCGGCGGCCTTCGCCGGCGGAAAGCACGGGTTGCGGCCGCCGGAACGCGTTGTTTACGCGAACGCCGGCTGAAGCTTGAGCAGCTTACCCGCACGACAGGCCACCGAAGGCCGGGCGAGGAAGCGGGCCTGCCGTGAGGCGGTCTTCGCGAACGACATATCCCGCCGGTTCAGCCTTGACACGGGGCAAAGGAACGGCGGGCACGGTTCCGGTAGATGGATGAGACGCAAGCATATCTCGACTATTTTGGGCTTCAGGAGCAGGCCTTTGCGCCCACGGCGGACCCGGCCTATTTCTATGCCACGCAAGAGCACAAGGAATGCCTGTTCCGGCTCTGGAACAGCATAGACTCCCGGCACGGCATTGCAGTGGTGGTCGGCAACTACGGCACGGGCAAGACGACGCTCTTGCGGAAACTGCTTCTGGGCATGAAAGCGGACCCCGAACGCTACAACACGGCGATCATCGGTTCACCCATCCCGTCCTGGACCAGTTTCGACCTGCTTGAGGCCATTGTCTCTCAGTTCGGGATCCGCGCCGCGCCGCCTTCCTTCATGACCTATATGGAGGCATTGAACCAGTATTTGCTTGCGCGCCGGGAACGCGTCAACACGCTGGTCATAGACGACGGCCAGAATCTCAACAAGCGCGGCCAGCTTGAACTGCTGCGGCTGGTGCAGAATCTGGAAACACAGCAATACAAACTGCTCAACCTGGTAGTCTTTGCTCAGCTCGAGTGGATTCAGGTGTTGCGCGCCGCCCCGAATTTTGAGCAGCGCGTCAACATAACCTACACGCTCTTGCCGGTCCGACTGGAGGAAATGCGCCAATTCATCGAATACCGGCTGGAGCGCGCGGGGGCGCGTCCCGGGGCGGGGCCGGAATTCGAGGAGGCTGCCCTGAGGGCCATGCACGCGTACGCGGAGGGCAATCCCCGGGTGATTGTCACGTTGTGCCGCAATGCGCTGCTCCTGGCGGCGCAACTCAAGACACGCAGCATTACCCACGACATCATCCTGCATACGATCGAGAAGACCACCGTTCCCGACCCGGACAAGCGGGCGCGCGTGGCCGCGGCCGTGATGGAAGGTA
>JAGMZX010000257.1:0-1678 GCA_018005585.1 Candidatus Hydrogenedentota bacterium
TCTTCGGGCGTGTAGCCGGCCCAGTCGCCGCTGCGCAGCGCCTGCAACATGCGGATGCCGCTGCCGTAGGTGAAGCAGGTGGCGATTTCGGGCGCCGTCTTGCGGATGTAGCCCATGAGCCCTTCGTGGAACGAAGCGAGGATGACCCGGTCCTGGGCGCCCATACGGCGGAGCAACTCGACCATCGCCGCGGGCAATGCGGCGCCGCCCTTGATTTCGATGAGGAACAGGGACTCGGGCAAGGCTTCCAGTGCTTCGGCGAACGTCGGCACGGTGATGCCTTGGCCGCGGCAGGGGAACGTCTGGCCGCCATCGGGGCTGAAATGCCATGCGGCGTCGAGAGCCTTCAATTCCGCCAGCGTCATGGCCGACACCTCGCCGTGGCCGTTCGTGGTGCGGTCCACGGTCTCGTCGTGCATGAGCACGACCTGGCCGTCCGCGGTGAGGCGCGCGTCGCTTTCCAGCAGGGTTCCGGGAAATCGCTTCGATACCTCCGTGAACGCGAGCAGCGTGTTCTCGGGCCAGAGCGCACTGCCGCCCCGGTGTGCGCAGAGGCGCAGCGATGCCCGCGTGATCCGCTTGGGGCCCTCGCCAGGCAACGCTGCCGCCACGCCCGCAGCCAGAACGGCCATCGAAGCCAGCGCGCCGGCGCGCAACAAAAACGGAATCAGTTCGCTCATGTTCTTTCCTCTTGCCCGTCCTTCGTCCACTGTCGAAACCAAGCCGCGTCGCGGCTTCCCGCACACAGGCCGGTATCCCGCCTTGACCGGAATGCGCTACTATAAGGCAAGGCCGTACTTGCCGCAATACGGCACGGGGTGTCATCTTCGCGTTTGCTCCGTGCGTAGCATAGAGACGCAGAATGCCATCCCCGAGTTTCCCGTGTCCGCTAGAATGGAAGCTTCGGTACTTTAAACCTGGTTCCGTGCGCCAAGAGGTGTTCCGGGAGGTCTCTTACATGCGTTGGCCCAGTCATCCGTCCGACCTCGTTGTCGCTCAGATGTGCGCTAATACGTTCGAAGCGGCTTTTCTCAAGGCTTATCTGGAATCCGAGGGCGTCGAAGCCTGGTTTGACGGCGAGGATTCCCGCGGTTTCACCGGCCGCTATTCCGTCGTGGGACGGGGCGTGGCGTTGCGCGTGCGCAAACAGAATGCGAAACGCGCTCTCTTGTTGCTCGAGCATATTCCCGACCCGCCTGAATATGACGAAGGCGAGGATGTGGCCTTCGAGGAAAGCGAAGACTCTCCCGCGCCGGCACCCGCGCCGGAGTCGTGCCCCAATTGCGGTTCCGCAAGCATTGCGCGGAGCAACATCCCGCGCTGGCTCATGATTGTGCTGTTGGGCCTCCCTGCGCTGTTCCGAGATGAATCCTGGTGCTGTTCTGCATGCGGCTGGCAGTGGACGCCCGGCCGTCCGGAAACGCCGGGTCCCACCGATACTTGATGAAGACTGCTACGGCAGGATTCCCCAAACGTCCAGGTAACGGTCGGCCACTTCCAGGACGGTGAGCGCCGTCAATTCCGCCGCACGCAATTGCGAACGCACCTCCTCAGGCGTGAAGGCGGCCAGAAGCGAGCGATAGTACTCCTCTTGCAGCAGTCGAGACTCGTTGCCGGCGTGCAGCGCGACTATCCGCCGCGCGGCGGCGGTGTCCGGGGGCCGGCGCAGGTCTCGCAG
>JAGMZX010000257.1:1778-4630 GCA_018005585.1 Candidatus Hydrogenedentota bacterium
CTCTTGCAGGAGTGAAGAACAAGACTGGCATTCTGTATTCTCACGGCTTTCGCGCAGAAACGCGAAACCGGTCTTTGGGGACCGGAAATGCGGATTACGCCAGAAGCTATCCCAAGACCTGATTCATAGCTGTTGCAGGGACGAGGCATGCCTCACCCCTGCGAATCGTGGGCAAAAGTGACCTGACTCTCTGAACGGTATCCTGTTATCGAATGTGCGATTCCGCTTGTCACATGAGTTATGGGTTCGTTTTTGGTCAGGTGAAGACCGCGTTGCAGCGCCGGGACAGAAAAAGAGAGAAAGGGGGATCAGGTTTGAACTGACGCTTCGCCAGACTACGGGAATGCCTTGCACTATTTCGGCGCCGGGGATAGTTCTTGCGGGAATCTAAGCAACGCTATAAGGAAAGGAGTTGACACGATTCATGCAAATGGGATAGTGTGCGCCGCTTAAGAGCGTTTCTAAGTGATCATGCAAAGAGACCAGGAACGAGGAGAAGTGCCGTGGCAAACTTCGCGACGACTTTCAAGGAAGAAATCCGCCGTCTCGCGCGGAAGGAAATCAAGGACAACGTAGGCAGACTGCAGAAAGTTCAAGCGGAACTGCGCCGTTCGGTGGCTGCACTGAAACGGCGAATTGGCAAACTGGAAACTGAGAATCGCAGACTTGCGCGCACGGCCGCCGGGAGTCAGGAGCCGGCGTCGGCACAGCCGGAACAGAAGGCGGACCGCGCCATCATCCGTGGAAAAGCGATTCTGAAACTCCGCGAAAAACTGCGGCTGACGCAAGCGGAATTCGCGAGGCTGGTGGGAGTGAGCGCACAGTCCGTTTACCAATGGGAGCGCAAAGGCGGCCGCCTTCGGCTGCGTTCCGCGACGAGGGCCGCATTGCTGGACATACGGAATATTGGCGCGCGCGAAGCGCGCAGTCGTCTGGAAGTGAAACGGGGCAAGCGCAAATAGAACGGTCAGCTCACTCTGGTGGCGGCAGGTGTGCGGCTGACATGAGCCGCCGCAACTGTCTTCGGCGCCGGGACGAGAAGAAGTCCGAGGCGATGGTGTGAAACGCCTGCAAGTGTGCGCGTAGTTGTTCCTCAAAGGCGAGGCAGACCGTGTCCATGCCGGGGGGCGGGCCGTTCTCGCCGGAAACACTCGCCGCCGCTTCGCGCAGGAGCGCGCGCGCATCGTTCCATGCGCCCAGATGCTCCTGCAGTTGCCGCAATTCCTGAATGCATCCGTGGAGATTGTCATCGAAAAAGGGCGCGAACAACTCGCAGGCATAGCGCAACTTCTTGAATGCGACGCGGACGCGATGCAGTTGTTCGCGATCGCCTGTCTCCATCCATTTCTCATAGCAGCGGAACAGCGCTTCAAAGCGCCGCTTGAGACGGCGCGACACGATTTCCAGAACACGGCCGGCCCGAGGGTGCGCGCCTTCGAACAGCCGGACGAGAAGCGCGTCTAGGTCTTCGCACGCGGCGAGATGCGCGGCCTCGATGCAATCCGGGGACAGGCGCGCCCGTTCTTCGCGAAGGGGTCGTGCGAGTGCGGCGGCCGCCTCGCGCGCATCCGCATGAATGGCGCTGAACTGCGCGAGCATTTCCAGGGTCACGTCAAGTTCCCTGGCCCGTCCGAGGAGCCGTGTGACCCGCCGTGCGATGCGGCGCAATTCGTTGCGCGGCCCCTTGGGCAGCAGGGGCGCGCACTCGGACAGCGCGGCCCTGAGCCGGCGCGACGCGACGCGCATGTCGTGTATGCCGTCGGGTTCTTCGTTAAGGACCGTATCGATATTCTCGCGCAGCGTCCGCACACGACTCGTGAGCGATTCCACGAGAAAAGAAAAACACAGTCCCGACGCTTTGCCCACGATAGGCTCCTTATCCCGCCGGTTTGTCTGACCCAGAGAGCCGGGTGCTGAAGGCCTTGCGCGTGCAGACCGGGGTCAGATGTTTGGTCACGTGTCCCGCAAGTCCGGGGCGGATACAAATACCGCCCACAGTCGTGAACCCGCGCTCAAGTGCGGTTAGTAGCGCGCACATGCGCCGGATGCCCTCGTCGAAACACCCCGCTTCCTCGAAGACGAGACGCGTTTTCGGGAATGCGTGCGATTTGGCCAATGTCATGTCATCTTTCCCCTGCGGCGGGGGGACTCTCCGCCTCGGGCGCGACCTCGACGCGCACGCCGAAGACCGCTTCGAAAAGGCCGCGTTTGCGCATGCCGCCCCAGAGGTCGACCTGGCTGACCGGGTTCTGGGTCACCCAGATGCGGCATGAATCTCCGTTCAGCGTTATGCGCAAGTTCCGGGTCGCGGCTTGATGGGTGCGGTCAAGGCCATCGGCGATCCGAAGGATCGCCGCCAATATCTTGACGACGCCCTGCATCTCAGGGGACAGATCCCGGTATACGCGATGGCCTGACTGCGGCGGCCCTCTGCGATGATACCGGGCAATGCACGCGATGACCGCGCGTTCCTCTTCCGTAAAGCCGGGCAGCTCAAGGGCTAGAATAATGTCCCGGGAGTGCTTGTGGTGCCGGTCGGCGCCGCGGCGCAAACCAGTGTCATGCAAGAGTGCGGCCGCCTCCAGGAGCCGAAGCTCTGGCCTGCCGAGCGCATGCAGGAGGCGCGTCTGCTCGAATAGCAGGCGCGCCAGTTTTCGCACATGACGCGCATGTTCCGGTTCCGGGTCGAGTTGGTCCGCCCATTGCTTCACCGCATCCAGCCCCGTGCGCGTCCGCTTGCGGGCTCTGGCGGGTTCCGGTCCGGCATGGCGTACGTATTGCGGCGCATTCGGCATGACCGGATTATTCTCACATACGCCCCGCCTGTTTGTCTAGAATCCGCGCGGTATTAC
>JAGMZX010000258.1 GCA_018005585.1 Candidatus Hydrogenedentota bacterium
GACGGCGAGCAGATTGGATTCTCGGAACTCAACAGCGCGGAGAAGTTCTCCTGGGACGCGGAACCGGCCCTGATTCGCATCGGCAATATGCACGCGGGGGATACTGTGCGCGTCGAGGTTCTCGCCAGCGCATGGGATAAGGAAGGCCGCCTGATTGCGGAGATCCCGGGCTCGGTGGCGTACACTTGGCCTGAGGAGAACGGAGCGGCATTGAGCGGAGCAAACGGCAAGATTCTGAACAATTTCGTGACGGAGTTGCTGGCTGCAACGGCCGGCGGGGAGGCGGCCGCGGAGTTTGCATTCGACACTCCTCGCGAGGGCTGGACTTTCTTCTCGCTTACGGGCGCCGTCGCGTCGCCGCAGGCCACGCTCGACAGTGAGAGCGCGCCGCTCCTGTGGCGCACGAATCCCGAGACCAACGCGCAGGAGTCCATGCGATTCCTATCCGGCGGAATCCACCGGCTCCGCATTGAGCAGGCCGCGGGCGCGACCTTGGCCGTACGCTCCATACCGGAGATCTTGTTCTGTTACTACCCGTCCACGCGGCATATCGGGGCGTATCCCGAGTACGACTGGGCGTACCTGCAACGGCATGTCTTGTCTCATGTGAACGTCTTGATTACGCGGAGCGAGGTGCCGGAACAAGAGTTCGAACAGTGGCTTTGCGAAGGCCGCCGCTGGCTCGGCAACGCGTCGCTGCCGGGGCTGGGCGCGGCGGAACCGCCGGCGGCGGACGCGGTATACGAGGAGTGGGCGGCGAACCCGGCCGTGACGCAACCGGGGTTCAGCGGGATGATGGTCGATGAATTTCTGTATGCGGGTGAGCCGTATTATCAGGCCTGGAGCGCGGCCCTGACGCGCCTGCACAAGAACCCCGCATTTTCCGGCAAGACCTTCTACGCCTGGTGCGGAAGCATCTTCCGTGACGCAGCGGGCCTTGAGTTCTGCCGGCTGATCACGTCGTTGAAAGACAAGTTCTCTTGGGAACAGTATCTGCCGGAAGCGACGTCGGAACAGCGCGCGCGGCTGCACATCAGCCGCGAAATCGGACGCGAAATGGCGGCCTGGCGCGAAAAACTGCCGGAGTTGAACCGGCATCTGGTCCTGTGTCTTGGTTATCTCAGCGCGCCGCCCGAGACTCTCAACATAAACCCGGGCGTGGACTACCACGTTTTTCTTGACCTTCAATTCCACGCGTTGGCCACGGACCCCGCCTTTCAAGGGTTATACGGCATCATGGAATACATGGCCGCGTATTCCGACGAGGAGTCTCTGCGCTTCGCACACAGGCTGTTCCGGCATTATTGCATCGACGGCGCGCGCACGCGCTACTCGGACGACCCGTACTTGCTGCCGCACCTGCGGAATGGCGATTTCGAGGACGGATTGAACGCCTGGGAAATCGCGGCCGCGGAGGATGGAAGCGTTTCAACGGGTTCCATGGATGGGTTCAGCTGGCTCGAGGGTCGCTACCCGAAAACGCGGCAGGGCGACACTTTCTGCCGGATGACCGGGTCCGCGAAAGGGGCGAACACGGCGCGTCAGACTCTGCGGGCCCTTGAACCGGGACGTCTGTATTCCGTGAAGGTCATCAGCGCCGACCTCGACGCGCTGCACGAGGAACAGACCATCGGGCTGGCGGTTGACGTCGAAGGCGGCGAACCGGTGGATACCTATGCGTTTCAGTATGCGTATCCGAGCTGCTATTCCCACGAGCAGGGACCGTACAACAGCGGCCACCCGGCGTGGTTCACGCTCCACCGCTTCGTATTTCGCGCAATGGCGGAGACGGCGACGCTCGGCATCAGCGACGCGCCCATCCGCAGCGCGGGCCGGAATATCGGCTTCAACTTTGTGGAAGTCCAGCCGTTCTGGGAGTGACCGCCACCGTCAGTTCTCTATGGTCACCTTGAGCGTCATTCCGGGGCCGAGCAGCAATTCGTCCCACAGCGTTATCGTAACCGCATCCGGGGCAATCTCCACCGACGCGTCGACGCTTGCGCCGTCAACCGTCGTCTGGACGTGCCCGGCCTGCAGGTTCGCCGCTGTGGCAAGTCTTAGCGTCTTCAGCCGCAGGGTTCCCCAGCGCATTGTGATCGAGCCGGCATGCGTCGCGCCCTCGATAACCTGCTCGAACGTGCCCCAGCCTTCTGCCCCGGTGAACGCCGCCTTGAAGTGCTCCGGCTTGAAGCGCGGCGCGAACGCGATGTGCCCGCGCGGGCCGTCGTACTCGAATCCGGCAAGGGCATGATATACGCCCCAACTGGCCATGGCGCGGGCGTAATGGTCGCCGCACTCGATCTCGTTGTAAGGATTGAAACGGTCAGGATGGTAACGGTCATGCACCGCGCGGCAGACCGCCAAACCCTCTTGCAACATGCCTTCCCAGATCATGTGCCCGGCCACTTGATACTCGATGCCGGTCCAGACTTCTTCGCGGTACAACGTGCCTTCCGTGAGATGTTCGCTCTTGGGCCACGTGCATGTGAGCAGGCCGGCCTCGCCGGGACTCACGAACCAGCGGAATGGGGGATGGGCCTCGTTGTAGGGGCCGACATCCGGCGCCCAATTATACTTCCAGACCGATTGCAGGGCCGTTCGCACGTGCTCGGGCGGGTAGATGTAGCCGAGGGCGAGCTGGTGCGCCCAGCCTTGGCCGAAAAGCTGGTCCGAGAGGCAGCCGTCTTTGTATTGATGCTTCGGATATTTCTCAAGATCGACTTCCTGAGTGAAATACTCGCCGTTCCAGAGCCGTTCGAGCGTCTGTTTTTGACCCGACTCGAACAGTGTGCGCGCCCGCGCCGCGAACTCGGTGTCACCGGCGATTTTGGCCATTTCCTCGCCCGCGCGCAGGGCGGCGAGGTACAGCGAACCGACAAACGTGTTGGCGCCCTCGTAGTTGATGTCGTAGGTGTTGTGTTGCGTGTTCTCGATCAGGCCGTCCGGCGGCGCCGAAGAGCCGTTGGTCGGTCCTTTGGCGTCTTGCTCGATCGAGAATTCGAGCGCCTTCTTGATGCTGGGCCAGTTGCGCTTCAAGAAGGCGTCGTCCTTTGATGTGAGATGCTCCCGGTACGCCTTCAGGATGGTGCCGCACTGCCCGTCCGCCGCGTAGTTGTCGTCGCTGCGGAAGCCGACCAGCCCCGTGTCGGGATGGAACCCGCCGCCATTCTCGCGCGGGTTGAAGTCCTGCAATTCGCGGATGCTGCGCGCCAGATCGGGAAAGAGCCGGGCCTGCGCGTGCTCATAGTTCCAGACGTGCGTGCACGTGCCGTGACAGCAGGTGACGCCCTCGTAGGCCCAGAAACGGCCGTTCCTCCAATATTGGCACGTGCCCGTCGCCAGTGTGGACACGACCGAATGCAGCCGGTCCAGCAGCCAATACGGCAGCGTGCTGTCGTAGTAGGTGTTGCGCCAGAGCCGCGTTTCCGCCGTCAGCCGGTCGTGGTTGTCGAGAAGGTAATTGGCCACCGCCGCCGCGTCCTCGAACCGGGTGGCGTAGTGGTGCCCGTTCTGCTGATTCGGGAAATGCCATGCCAGCGCGAACGTGAATGTCCGGCGCTGTCTTGGCAGGAGATCAACACTCACAGAGCTGACGTAGCCCAGCCGGGTCTCGCGGATGCCGTAGGTCTGGTCCCGTTCCAAGGCGTATTGTTCCGCGGGACGGCCGGGATAGCATTCGCCGGTTTCCTTCGCGGCTTCGGCGCACGCGAGAACCATGGTGCCGAAGTCCGGCGCGGTGTCGATGGCGGCCGGGCTGCCCTCGCGCATCGTGTCCGCGAATTCGATGTGGTCGATATTGACATGGCCCCAGCCGCCACTTTGGTTGTCCACGATAACCAGACGCGCCTCGCGGCCCTCGAACTCGCCGACGTCCCAGGCATGCCATTCGAGCGCTTCATTGTTCTTGCCCGCTGCGCTGCGGACGGTCTGCCCGTCGATCACCAGATTCATGCACGTCTTTTCGGCATAATTGCCGCCGCCGACAAGGAAGTTGACGTACTTGCGCGAGACGGTGAATGGCGGCGAAGTGAGCGCGCCCTGCGGGTCGTCGCCGTTGAAGAAGGTGTTGACCAGCCGTTCGCCGAGAAAGCCCGTGACCGGGTTTTGATTCGGCAGCGTGCCATTGGCCGGCCCCGGCCCGAAGGCCTCGCCTGCCGCCTGCCACGCACCGTAACCGTCGCTCTCGAAATCCGCGAACAGGATGGCGGGCCGCTCGGGTGCGGTGGAAGCCGCCGCATCTCCGGGCTTATCTTCCGAGGAATGCAGGCACCACGCGCGGCCCAGGGCGCGGCCATAACGCGTGCGGCGCAGGCCGTCATGTTCCGCTCCATAGGCGTAAGACACAGCGTTCTGCAGCCAGCCGCCGATTGTCACGCGCGCGAGATTGTCCGAGACGTTCTCGACCGTGATGTGAAATAGCGTCGCGGGCAAAGTCGAATCCGCTGCATAGAGCGGAATGAACGGCGAGAAGGCCTCCATCGCAATCTTGACGGGAAAGCCCGGCGAGGCATAGCGCACGGTTCCAATCGGGTATTCACCCTGGAATTCGATGTTCGCGAACCCTTCCTTGCTCAGCGGACGCCACGTCACGTCGCTGCC
>JAGMZX010000259.1 GCA_018005585.1 Candidatus Hydrogenedentota bacterium
CGCCAAGATAATAAGAACGATTACTACTAAGGCTGCTTTTTTCACAGTAAGGCCTCCTCTTTCACGGCAACCAAATGGCTGAATGTTGTTCCCTCGGCCCCCACGCGATGCCTTTCCATGCATTCCGCCCGGTCGAGCATCGGCAGCGCGGTTCCCTAACTCTAGTAAGCACGCACGCACCGTGTCAAGAATTTTGACGGGGGAGCAGCACCCCGTTCTTGACGATGATAAGCGCCGGGTTAGGGGCACCGGAGTCCGTGTTCATCGGCGGTCACCCCCCTTCCCCGGCAGCGCGGGGCTCCGTCAGGAAAGAGAAAGAGTACGACATTGGGCGCACACACGTTGATTGCCCCGATCACCGGCTGGCATAATGGCTCTCCCGCATGAATTGGGAGAGATTCCTCTTGGGCAAATATGTGGTCATAGGCGGCGCCGGCTTTATTGGCTGTAATCTGGCGCGGCGGTTGCTTTCGGACGGCAAAGAAGTGATTGTCGTCGACAACCTGTGCCGTAAGGGCGCGGAAGCGAACCTGCAATGGCTGCGCAGCAAGGGCCGGCTGACCTTCGTTTCCGCCGACATCCGCGACGCGCGCGGCATGGCGGCGCTGTTTACCGACTACAGCGATATCGACGTTGCCGTGCACCTCGCGGGCCAGGTCGCGGTGACCACGTCCGTGGCGCGTCCGCGCGAAGATTTCGAAATAAACGCCGTCGGCACGTTCAATATTCTCGAAGGCATCCGCCTGTCGAAGCAGCGGCCTCTGCTGATTTATGCCTCCACGAACAAGGTCTACGGCGGCATGGAAGAAATTGCCGTCGACGAGCGCGAAACGCGATACGTCTACCGCGATTTTCCGCAGGGCATCCCGGAAACGGCGCCGTTGGACTTCCACTCGCCCTATGGCTGCTCGAAAGGCGCCGCGGACCAGTACGTGCGCGACTATGCGCGCATTTACGGCCTGCGCGCGACGGTGTACCGCCAGTCTTGCATCTTTGGCTACCGCCAGTTCGGCGTCGAGGACCAGGGCTGGCTGGCCTGGTTCGTTATCGCCGCCGTGCTCGGGCGCCCCATCACCATCTACGGCAACGGCAAGCAGGTGCGCGACGTGCTCTTTGTCGACGACCTCGTCGACGCCTACCTCATGGCCATGGACCACCCGGACAAGGTATCGGGCAGGATATTCAATGTCGGGGGCGGCCCCGGCAACACGATGTCGGTCTGGGCCGAGTTCGGGCCCATGCTCAAGGAACTCGTCGGCAGGCCCGTCCCGGTGAAAACGGGCCCGTGGCGGCCCGGCGACCAGCCCGTCTACGTCAGCGATATCCGCAAAATCGGCGCGGAACTGGGCTGGCAGCCGAAGGTCTCCGTCCGCGAAGGCGTGCGCAAGCTGTACGAGTGGGTCGCCGCCAACCGCGAACTGTTCCGGGTACTGGGGTAACCGGTGGCCATTGACGCGGCCCGCTTGCGGCGCGGGGAAAACACAGGCCATGCGCAGCGTATTACTGGTCTCGAATGACTATCCGCCTTCGGTCGGCGGCATCGCGAACATCCTGCATCTGGTCTGTTCCGCACTACCGCCGGAGCGCGTGGCCGTCCTGGCGCAGGATGCGCCGGGCGCGGCGGCGTTCGATGCCCGGCAGCCGTTCCGCATGCACCGCGAACGCTATGACGCGGGCGGCGTGCGCGCGCTGGTGTCCACGCTCCGGTATGCGCGCCGCGTGCGCCGGATCGTGCGGGAAACGCGGCCGGACCTGCTCTATTTCGACAAGCCATGGCCGCTCGGAATGATCGGCCTGCTCATGAGGCGTCGCGGCATTCCGTACGTCGTGCATACCTTCGGCAACGAGGTGCTCGAGCCGCGCCACCGGATTATCGAGCGCATCCGCGCGGCCGTGCTGCGCAACGCGGAACGCGTAATCGTGATCAGCAATTTCACGCGCGACGCGGTCGAGGCGCTGGGCGTGCCGCGCGAACGCACCGCCATGATCCGCCCGAAAGTCGACCTCGCTCAGTTCGGCGTGCCCGTCGACGTGGACGCGTTCAAGGCGAAAGAGGGATTGGCCGGCAAGCGGGTCATCCTGACGGTCGGGCGGCTCGTCGAGCGCAAGGGCATGGACCGCGTCATCGAGGCATTGCCCGAAATCGCCCGCAGCGTCCCGGATGTCGCGTACGTAATCGTGGGCGAAGGCAAGGACGAGTCGCGGCTGCGTGAACTGGCGCAGCGCCACGGCGTGGCTGATCGCGTCCTGTTTCCCGGCAACCGGAACGTGGTCGCGTTCTACCATGCCTGCGACGTTTTCGCGATGATCAGCCGCTATATCGTCGAGCGCGGCGACGTCGAGGGCTTCGGCGTGGTCTATCTCGAAGCAAACGCCTGCCGGAAACCCGTAGTCGGCGGCAACAGCGGCGGCGTGCCGGACGCCGTAGTCGACGGCGAAACGGGCCTGCTCGTGGAAGCGGATGATGTTCCCGGGGTCGCGGCGGCGCTCGCGCGCCTGCTCAACGATGCGGAACTGCGCCGCCGCATGGGCGAGGCCGGCCATGCGCGCGTGAAACGCGAATTCACGCTGGACAAGTACGGCGAGGAGTTCATCCGGCTGGTCCTCGACCGTCATGGGCATCAGTAGGCTCGCGCGCGTTCCCCGTCACACGGGCGGACGTACTGCAATGGCCCGTGATAGATAGGGCCTTTGCCCGCTCAAGCCGCAAGGCCAACGCTTCGACGGCGTCCACGACAGACGTCACTGCGCTATCCTCTCCAACCGCTGAGACGAAAACGGCGGCGAACTGCTCGGGTGAGTCCGAGCAGCACACAGCAGGCAAGCCGGGCATGATTCGAACCCTCGTCTGCGGACTTGGGGGGAGCCGTTGGAGGCGGCAGGGGCCGCCGCTCGCGAGAATCAAGTGCGATTGCCCCGGGTCACGATGCGCGCGCCTGCGCGCGTGTGCTATTCTCCATGCTCATTCCCAAACGCATCGGGTCAAGGCGCACATTCCGGGAGGACGCATGGCGAAGGGCATTACGAAACGGTCGGCCGATTACGCGCAGTGGTACATCGATGTCGTGCTGAAAGCGGACCTGGCGGATTATTCGCCCGTGAAGGGCTGCATGGTCATCAAGCCGAACGGCTACGGCATCTGGGAGGGCATCCAGCGCGGGCTGGACCGCATGTTCAAGGAGACGGGCCACGTCAACGCCTATTTTCCGATGCTGATCCCGGAGAGTTTCCTGAAGAAGGAAGCCGAGCACGTCAAGGGTTTCGCGCCGGAATGCGCGACGGTCACGCACGGCGGCGGCAAAAAACTCGAGGAGCCGCTGGTCATCCGCCCCACGTCGGAAACGATCATCTGGTCCACGTACAAGAACTGGATCAGCTCGTACCGCGATCTGCCCATCCTGATCAATCAGTGGGCCAATGTCTGCCGGTGGGAAATGCGAACGCGGCTCTTCCTGCGCACGACGGAGTTTCTCTGGCAGGAGGGCCACACGGCGCACGCAACGCACGAGGAGGCGGAGGATGAGACGGTGCGCATGGTCAACGTTTACCGCAAGTTCGCGGAGGAATTCATGGCCATGCCGGTCGTGGTCGGGCGCAAGACGGAGCAGGAGAAGTTCGCGGGCGCGGAGCACACGTACTGCATTGAGGCGCTGATGCAGGACGGCAAGGCGCTGCAGGCGGGCACTTCGCATCATCTCGGGCAGAATTTCGCGAAGGCGTTCGACGTGAAATTCCAGGACCGCGACGCGGAACTGAAATACGTGTACGCGACCAGTTGGGGCGTGTCGACGCGGCTCATCGGCGGGATCATCATGACGCACAGCGACGACACGGGCCTGGTCATCCCGCCCCGGCTTGCGCCGCTGCCGGTCGTGTTCGTGCCCATCTGGAAGAGCGACGCGGAACGCGGCGTTGTCTGCGGCAAGGCGCGCGCGATCACACAGGACTGGGATCCGCTTTTCTACCGCATCGACGACCGGGACCAGTACAAGCCGGGATTCAAGTTCAACGATTGGGAGCTGAAGGGCGTGCCCATACGCGTGGAGATCGGCCCGCGCGACGTCGAAAACAATTCCGTTGTCGTCGTGCGGAGGGATACGGGCGAGAAGGCGCCCGTGTCGACGGACGGGCTGCGCGCGCATCTGGAAAGGCTCCTGGCGGACATCCAGGCGAACCTGTTCGCCCGCGCGAAGCAGCGCATGCAGGACAACACCTATACCGTGGACAATTATGACGAATACAGGGAACGAATCGACCGGGGCGGCTTCTTCCGCGTGTTTCTGGACCACGCGAACCCGGAAGTGGAGGCCAGGCTCCAGGAAGACACGCGTTCCACCGTGCGTTGCATCCCCTTTGACGCCCCGGACGAGGAAGGCCCCTGCATGGTCACCGGCAAGCCGTGCAAGGGGCGGGTCATCGCCGCGCAGGCGTACTGAACGCGGGGCCAAGTTTTCAGGGCCAGATTCCATGGCCCGGGGTTGCGGGTGGTTGATTATTTTGCTGCCACCGTGCTATCCTTTTGTATGGAAACGGGTTAGGCGTGTGCCTATACGCAGCGCCAGACTCAAGGCAAGGGAACTGTATTATCCGCCCTTGCGG
>JAGMZX010000260.1 GCA_018005585.1 Candidatus Hydrogenedentota bacterium
GTTCCCGCGTCTTCGATGGCGCGATCGAAGGTCCGGCCGTGCACGAACTTCATGGTGTAGTAAGGGGTGCCGTCTTCCTGAAGGCCCAGTTCATATACGGGCACAATGGAGGGATGGGAGAGCTGCCCGGTAATGCACGCCTCCTGCAGGAAACGGCGGACCCTTTTCAGTTCGTGATGCCCGGCGCCAGGCAGCTCTCGCGTCGGCGCGTTCTGTTCCGCGCACGGAATCAGTTCCTTCATCGCGACTTCCCGCCCCAGAAAGCCGTCGCGGACAATCAGGACGCGCCCCATGCCACCCCGCGCATATTCCCCTTCACGGCAATAGCGCCCCGGCGCCTCGTTCGCTATCGGCAACGTGCGCAACACGTCTATCGCAGGCACTGCCGCCGCCGCCTCTCCTTCCTGAAAAAGTGCCGAATCCCCCAGTGTTGTACACGAGATACCCTTGCACTGCATCAGGTTGTACCTTCCCGCTCGAGACCCAGCCTCAGAAAAGGAGTGTCTTCCATTTGAAGAATAGGGGCTTTTGCCGCTCTTTTCAAGACAACGCCGTTCCGGGCATATTCCCCTTTCCGCGCGGCGAACCGGAATCCGTGAGCACCCCGTGACACCGGGGGTTCCACGACCACAGACAACGGAAGCCCCGGCCGGGGGACCGGGGCTTCCGCGTTGGCGTCTGCGGATGCGTCAGCAGGGCAGTTCCCAGCCGGCGCGGTATTCCTTGGTGAGCCACTTGTTCGCGGCCTGGTCGTTGGTGATGACGCCGTTGACGAAGTCGTATTCGATCTTCGCGCCGGCGAGCAAGGCGACGTTGCCCATGTTGGCCACTTCGGTGAGAGGCCCGGAGTAGTCGAAATGCGAGGAAGCGGGTTCGCCCGTCTTGATCGAGTAGATCCAGTTCTGGTACGAGTTCCCGTCCGGGATGCGCGGGATAATCTGCGGCGGGCGGGTGTAGTCTTTCATGCGCTCGTCGGGCAGCAGGCGCGATTCGCCGCCGTAGCAGCCGGAGGTCATGGCGCCGTCCGTTCCGATGAACAGCGACCCGTTGTCGTTGTCGCCGAGTTTCTGGCCTTCGGGCACGCCCGCGGGCCACGGAGGCATGATGCCGCCATCGTACCAGTAGACGTCCACTGGGCCCATGCCGGCGCGCGCGGGGAACTGGAACTTGATCACGCATTTGTTCGGCGGCGTCTGGCTGGTCATGCCTTCCTGCTGCAACACCTCACACGTGAACGACGGCGCATCGATCAGGCGCAGCGCCCAGAAAGCCGGGTCCATGATGTGGCAGGCCATGTCGCCGATGGCGCCGCAGCCGAAATCCCACCAGCCGCGCCATTTGAACGGCGCATAGCCCTCGTTGTACGGCCGGAACGGCGCCGCGCCGATCCACAGGTCCCAGTCTATCGTTTCGGGCACGGGCTGCTCAGGGAGCGGGTTGGCGATACCCTGCGGCCAGATGGGCCGGTTCGTCCAGATGTGCGCCTCCGTGACCTGGCCTATGGCGCCGGCCCAGACCATCTCGCACAACTCGCGCACGCCGTCGCCCGAGTGGCCCTGGTTGCCCATGGCGGTGATCACGCCGGTGTCGCGCGCGACCTGGCGCAGCAGGCGCGCCTCGGCGATCGTGTGCGTGAGCGGCTTCTGCACGCGCACGTGCTTGCCCATGTTCATGGCCATGTAGGCCGCGGGCGCGTGCGTGTGGTCCGGCGTCGAAATCGTGCATGCGTCAATCTGGTCGCCCATCTCCTCGAGCATCTTGCGGTAGTCTTTGTACTTCTTCGCATCCGGCAGCTTCACGAACGTTTCTTCCGCCTTCTTCCAGTCGCAGTCGGCCAGCGCGACGACGTTCTCGCTGCGGCAGTTCATGATGTCGCCCTGGCCCATGCCGCCTACGCCGATCCCGGCGATATTCAGTTTTTCATTCGGAGAGTGCTTCTTGGGCACCACGCGCGCCGTGTTGACGCGAACTTGCGCCGTGGCGCAGCCGCCCGCGAGTGTCGCAACCGCCGCGGTTGTCGTTGTTGCCGCAAGAAAGGCGCGCCGGGAGAGCGTGAGTTTGTCCATGACCGTTTCCTTCCTGTGATTGGGGGATGTTGCTTCCGCAGTCGCAAAACTATAAAACCCCGTGCAGCGCCGTGTCAAAACCCCGCGGGAGAAACCCGCTTGAACCTGGGCCGGGAACGGGGCAAGATGGGGTGAAGTAGAAAGAGCACGGGTAAGATGCCCGTGGCCAGAGGGTAATGCACGGGCAAGATGCCCGTGGTCAGAGGGTAATGCACGGGCAAGATGTCCGTGCCACGGGGAGCATAGCCATGTGCTGTCATTGCATGAACCGGCGGGAATTCCTGGGCGCATCGACCGCGCTTGTCGCGGGCGCGGCGCTGCTGGCGCCGGGCATCGCGCGCGCCGCGGGCGCAAGCGCCTGGGCGCAGGACCTGTGGGACCCGGACCGCCCGTTCAGCCTCGCGACGCGCCCGTTGCGCGTGCAACCGGTGCTGCTGTACCGCCTGCCGCAGCGGCGCGAGATGGCCTCGTTCAAGTCGTGGGGCGGCGTTCAGACCGAAGCCGCGGTCGCCGAGGAATGCAACCGGGTCATGGCGGAATTGGCGGACGTGGCTGAACGGGCCGAATTTCCAGTGGAAGTGCTGCCGATCTTGCGCGCGACATCCGAAGAAGAAGCGGCGCGCGCGCGCGCCGTGGAAGCGGACACGGTCATCGCCTACCCTGCCACGGGTTCCGGCGCGATGCTCAACGCGGCAATCCCCGATCACGGCGGCATGGTTTTCGTGCGGCACCGGTCCGGGCCCGTGTATTACTGGTACGAAGCGCTCAGCGTGCGGTATCTGCGCAAGGACGGCGAGCCCGCGGACAGCGGCAAGCGCCTTTCCGTGCATGACGTGATTGTGGACGACACGGACGAACTGCTCTGGCGCCTGCGCGCGCTCCACGGCGTGAAGAATTTCCTCGGCGCGCGGATCGTCGCGCTCGGCGGCGCGGCGGGCAAATACGCGGGCGAAGCGCCGGATGTGGCCCGCGACAGGTTCAAACTGGATATCGTCGAGGTCTCGTACGACGCATTCGGGCCGCGCATCGAGGCCGCGCTGGCGGACCCGGCCTGCATCCAACGCGCGGAACAGTGGGCTGACCGCTACCTCGCCATCCCGAACACCACGCTGGAGACGGAACGGCCCTTTGTCGTGAACGCCTTCGTGCTCTACGGCCTGTTTCGCGATCTCATGCGCGAGCACGACGCGCAGTTGTTCACGATCAAGGAGTGCATGAGCACGATACTGCCGCTGTCGAAGACGACCGCCTGCCTTACGCTGGGTCTGCTGAACGATGAGGGCTTTGCCGCGTTCTGCGAGTCGGACTTCGTCATTATCCCCGCGGGCATTCTCTTGCGCTACATCTCCGGCAGGCCCGTGTTCCTCCACAATTCCACGTTCCCGCACAAGGCCCTGATTACCTGCGCCCACTGCACCGGCCCCCGCCGCATGGACGGCGCCCGCTACGACCCCGTGCGCCTGCTGACGCACTACGAATCCGAGTACGGGGCCGCGCCGAAGGTCGAAATGCCCGTGGGCCAGGAAGTGAGCTTCATCGACCCAGAGTACGCGGCCTGCCGCTGGCTCGGCATCAAGGGCACGGTCGAGAGCAACCCCTTCTACGAGATTTGCCGCTCGCAGCAGGACGTGCGGCTCCAGGGGAATTGGAAACAACTGCTCAACGAGGCGCGCGATTCGCACTGGGTCATGGTCTACGGCGACTACCTGCGCGAAGTGGGCTACGCCGCGCCGCGCATCGGCGTCACGTGGGAGGACCTATCGGAAACGGCGTAAGCCCGGCGCCGCATCGTCTACCGGCGTGAAAGGGACACGAAGGAAACAAGCCCCCCAACGCGATACACGCAGGCCGCATCACACGGCGTAACGCCGTTCAGATGGGGAAGTCGCTCTTGAACAAGGCGACGAGCGCAATGATCAGACGCAGAATGAACTCTTGACGAAACGTATTATTACCGTCCTGCGTGTCGCCGGTTTGCGCGTGTCCGAGCGATATGCGCCGCAGATGTTTCATGGACGCGGCGCTCAACCGTAGTGCTTCAGGACGCCGAACATCGAGCCGAGCAGCAACAACAAACCCGGCAGATTCTGGAACGTGATGTCGATGACTTGCGCCTCACGCACCGTGATCTTGCGCATGTGCTTCATGGCGTTTCTCTCCTCGTGCCTCAAGGCCTGCGTGAGTGTACTGATTATTCGTATCGCAGCGCAACCACGGGGTCCACGGTGGACGCTTTCATGGCGGGGTAGACGCCGAAGAACACGCCCACGGCCACGCTGAACGTAAAGGACAGCGTGGCGGACCACAGCGACATGCGTATGGGCAGCGTGGGGTACAGTTCGCCC
>JAGMZX010000261.1:0-1541 GCA_018005585.1 Candidatus Hydrogenedentota bacterium
CTGCCGTTCTGGCCGATGCGGTAGGCGCGGTCCTCCGCCTGGAAATGGTTCGCCGGCACCCAGTCGAGGTCGTTGAACACGACCTGGCGCGCCGCGGTGAGGTTGAGGCCCACGCCGCCGGCGATGATATTGGCCAGGAACACGCGGGTGTTCTCGTCCTGCTGGAACCGGTCCACAAGTTGCTGCCGCTTCTTTACCGGCGTGGCGCCCGTGACGAGCACGGCCTTCTCCCCGAAATGCCGCGCAAGCTTCTGCAACGGGTCGTCGAAGCATGAGAACACAAGTGCCTTGTCGCCCTGGTCGAGCACATTCTCGACAAATTCCTCCGTCAGCGGCGTCTTGGCCATGGCCACCTTGTGGCGCGCCGTCGTGAGCGCGCCCAGCAGCCGCATCCGGTCGCGCGAGCGCGCGCCGACGTTGGTGGCGCCGCCGCCCATGAGCAGGCGCAGCGCCTGGCGCATCTCCTGCCGGCCCACGCCCTCCGGGATCTCAAGGGGCACGTAGGTGCGCACCTTGGGCGGCAGGTCGAGCACCTCTTCCTTGGTCCGGCGCAGCAGGACGCCGTCCAGCTGCGTCTTCAGTTCCGCAAGATTGCTCGCGCCGTCGGTGACCCAGCCGTAGTCGTTCTTGTACGCCGCGCAATACCGCTTGGCGAAGGTCAGGAAGCTTTGCGCCATGGGATGCTTGAGCAACTGCAACAGCGGGAACAGGTCGCGCGGGCGGTTCGTGATGGGCGTTCCGGTCAGGCACATGACCGCGGGGTTCTCGGGTGCCGCCTCGACCAGCGCGCGGCCGTGGCGGCTGCGCTGCGTCTGGTGATTCTTCAGGAAATGGGCCTCGTCGAAGATGAAACCGGCCCACGGCAGCGCCTTGAGCGCGCTTTCGTGCTTGCGCAGCAGGTCGTAGTTCACGACGGACCAGCCGCGGTAGTCCGGTGCCGGGACGGGCCCCGGGCCCACGACGCGGACCTCGGCGTCCGGCCGGGCCATGCCGATTTCGCGGGCCCAGTTGAGTTTCACCGCCGCCGGGCAAATAACGAGCCACGGCCCCTGCGGGGCGGCCTCATGCATGGCCACGACGGACTGGCGCGTCTTGCCCAGGCCCATGTCGTCGGCCAGAATCGACCGGCGGCGCCCGAGCAGGAACGCCACGCCATCGACCTGGTGCGGATACAGACCCTCGGCCAGCCGGGCCGCGCGGCGCCGCGCCTCTTCGGCCACTTCCGGCGAGGGCGGCAACGGGTGTGATTGCATACTCATAGCTTTGTCCTCCTTCGCGCACGGTTGTTGCGCGTTTTGTTGCTCAATCGCGCAAGGCATACGAACGGGCGCGCAGCGAAGGAGAGAAAGACAATGCCCCTGCTCCGGAGGGAACAGGGGCATGACGGGTTTTCGGTTCTCGCTGCCACCTGCATGGTCCCCGCCCGAGGCGGGGTGGCTTTGGCACCGTGTGGCTGGTTGCCCCGGCGGTCATGGGAGCCATTTCTCCTCGCGCCGAATTCGTCATGCCCTGCGATTCAACTTTCACACACTGACCAAGGA
>JAGMZX010000261.1:1641-4373 GCA_018005585.1 Candidatus Hydrogenedentota bacterium
CGGGACCACGAGGCTGCAGACTCGAATGCCCTCAAAGGTGAACCATTCCATCTCGTCGATGACCGAGCGCAGCCTGTGTGTGACGAAATCACTCTCTTCGGGCTCGGCGTCTCCGGACTCTTCATCGTGCTCGAATTCGGCCGGATCGAAGACGTCGGGGGAATCCGGATTGTTCTCCCAAGTGTCGTTCTGTTGGAGGTCATCCCGCTGGGATGGCAGCGGATGTTCCTGCGCCTTCAGGCTCCGGGCGAATCCATACAACTGAAACTCGCGGAGCTCGTCTGGGTCAAACAGCCCGCGATGTTCGTGGTAGAAAGGCAGAAAGACCGTGACTTCCCGGTCTGCACGCCCCTGCAGCGTGACCTCCCCGGCGAGGTGGTCCGCGTATTCGCAAACGGAGATGACACGCGCGCGGTAGGCAATGCCGCAAGAGGCCACGGGATACGCGGTCATGACCGGCCGCGGGGCGGCCGGCGCAGGGGCTTCGGACCGGACTACCACGGAGCGGAGCGGGCCGTCCTGGACAAGTTCGCAGGCGCGCGCATGCCGCACCACGCCGTCCGAAAGTGTCGTTACCGGGATTTCCACGGTTTCGCGAACAGTTCCTTCCCGCATGACCCTGTCAAGGTGTGCCTGAAGCGACGGCCCCACCTGCGGGAACAACGCCTCCCATGCCCGCGAGAGGGGGCGTTCCGGCCTGAAGACGCGCGTTACAGGGCTGGCGTCTGTCTCCGGCAACGACGGGAAACTCGTGGTCAGCGCCTCCATGGCCGCGTCCGCGCGGGCCCGGTCCTCCCACTTCTCCACGCACAGCGCGGCGGCGGCCGGCATGCTTGATGGCAATTTCCGCACGAGTTCCTCAAAGCGCCGCAATGCACCGGGCCTGTCGCCGTTGAAGTACAGATAAAGACCTTGGGCGGTAAGGAGGTGCTGTCTGGTCAGGCTGTCCATCTCGTCGTGCCGCGGCAGCAGTATCTGCAGACATTCATAGAGTCTCGTCCATTGCTTTCTCGTTACCAGACTCGGCAGAATCTGCCTGACCGTGGTCCAAGGTCGCGGCGACAAGTATCGCGGGTCGGGATCCAGTTGAAAGCCGTATACAACGCACCGGACGCTCTCCAGATACAGGCCCAGATTCAGGAAGGCGGATGAGGCCATGGTCCATTGGTTCAATTCCGTAACACCGCGGTGCAGCCACTCATGCAACAGCACGGCGGCCTCGCCCCAATATCCATGTCTGGCGGTGGTCTCCGACAGCCACACAACCAAGGAGTCCAGGGGACAATAACGCGGGTGGCGCACGAAACCAGTCACGCGACGCATGGCCTTATGTATATTTAGACTAAATGCCGCCCCGAAATAGGACTTGAGCATGAGAGCCTGCTGCATCGGAACGGGCTTGCCGAGGTACAGCTCGAAAACGGGCTGACCGGCAAGAAGAGATTGGAACTCCTCTTCGGCCCCGCTGGGGCGTGACAGGATTATCCCCCGGGAGAGGATTCTCACTATCGGCCGGGCGTTGTCGGCAACGAACTCCAGTCTGTCGCTATAGGGTTTCCCTTCGCGCAGATACGCCAGAGCATCGATGTCCCAGAAACAACCATTCTCGTGAAAGACGAGACGGAAGTCCATGCGACTATAACGGGGGTCTTCGTCAAGGTCGAGGCTCAATCCCCAGGACATCACGCCGAGGTTCTCTTCCAGAAGCGTCAGACCGCTGTTGGCAATGTATTCCATGTCGTACTGGTTCCCGGCAAAGCGCTGGCGGATGTAGGTCAACGTGCCCCGGAAGCGCATATACGGTGTCAAGGCGTTTTTGAGTTTCTGCAACATCTTCTTTCTTTGCTCTCCCTGTTCCTGGACGAGACATGTTCTCTGCCGGTCTGCGCTTCCCGCTTCTCCGGCACTTTCCGATTGATGCGGCCCGGTCACTATCAGGCCGGTCCGCATCGAAAGACATATTGGCTTGTGGGCAAGGCTTTCCGCTGCGCCCCCGTGGGGGCACCCGCTGTCCCACCCTCGCTGTCGCGTGTGGTTTCAAGGGGGAAGAAGTGATTCGTTATTCGTGATTTCTCACATGTCAGGTTTACGGGGCGTCTTCCGTGATGGCAGAGCCGTGCACCCCTGCGGCATCGATCAGCCGTGACCTGGCTTATGGGTCTTCCCGAAACCGCGCACGGACAACTACACCGGAAAGCCTATTCGGCCAGCTGTGTCTGCCAGTTGGCCTTCTGGATCTGGTTGTCCAGTTCTTCGTACTCCCGTGACAGGGATGCCACCTCAGCGTACAGTGCTGTCACCTGCACCGTCACATCGTAGCGCCCTTCACGGTAGTACGGGGTTTCGCCTTTCACGGCGTGGTCGGCCACGCCCTTCAGCAGTTTCGCGCGCCGTTGCACAAAATTGCGCCGGACAAGCAGATCGGACAAGGTCTGCCACGGCGTCACGTTCGTCTCCCTGTTCGTGCGCTCAATCTGTCCAACCAGCGTCTCCAGGTCGGAGAGCGCCGCCTTCACCTGCCCGAGCAGGTACTCGGGTTCTTCGGGCGGGACTATGCCCTCCAACACGCGCGAACAGCTGTGCAGGCGCGACACCAGGTCTTCTATGTGCACCTGGAGCCGCCCGCGGCGCGCCAAAGCTTCTTGCAGCGTCATGTGTGTTCACCTCCCTTCGGCACGGCAGTACGGCGCGTGATGCGCGTGGGCAGCCGTGGGGTTCGTCTTATTGCGATT
>JAGMZX010000262.1 GCA_018005585.1 Candidatus Hydrogenedentota bacterium
CAAGAGCGACGCTCCGCGCGAAAACGCGGGAAAAAGGTCGGATAACACCGAGACCGCCGATTCGGACAGCCCGGAAAACACGGGCGATTCCGAAGACGCCGGGGCGTAGAAGGTCAACTAACCGGTCATCTATGCCGTTCCGTGACCTCCGCGGGTGCGCCTGTCCAGGCTGTCCGCGGCGCATCCCCCTCCCGGAACAATGGCTCCCGGAATCCACCATTCCGCGGCGGCCATGAATGTGTTCGCCCACAGGACCGTGAGGCGACTGTCCGAGATTGTCTGGCTACTGTCTCGCACCCGCCCGGGCTGAAGTTTCCGGTAGATAACCTGCGGAAAGGAAACCCAGTATGACGGCAACCTTCGTGGAAAATCCGCAGGAGTTAATCCGGGAACTTGTTGAGAGCAACCGTCAGGAGTCGATGCTCCTGTCGGGAGAGAAACCTCCGTGGTGCCTCCACATAATCCCGCATATCGAGACTGGCTACTACTTCGTCGATTTGATCCGAGAGAACCTGCTTGAGGGTACGAGGCGCGCCATTGCCGGATATTGCGTTGAGGCATTCCTGAAGCTACTGGATTTCTCTCCCACGAAATGCACGGTTCAGAATTCCCGTTTCCCTCCGTGTCGTGAGAATTTCCACTTCCGTAAACCACGGCCTGAAGCGCCCAAGTCCTCGCCCCGATTGACCAACATCTATGTGATTCAAGGCGAGAACGGCGGCCCCGTGAAGATCGGACGCTCTTCCGCTCCTCACAGTCGTGCAAGCTATCTTCAATGCGGCAATCCATACGAACTGCGTGTCGTCAAGTGTTTCTCGGGGGTCCCGTCCCGGCTTGAGCGGCAGTTACATGTGCGGCTTCAGAAGTACCAGGTCAGGAATGAATGGTTCTCCGAAGAGGTGCTTGGCCTTGTTGCAGACCTTGTGCGTGAGTTGACCGGCGGCTCGCGTTCGCCTTCTGTCCTCCCAATGAACACCGTCAAACGTCACGCCGCCCTGAGAGCGATCCTCCGCGCTTCATCGGAACCTGCCGTCACGCTCGACGGCCTGCGCGGCCAGTTGGAACAGATTGCGGGGATTGCGCGCGATGCGCTGGGTCAGCAGGTGGAAGGTGTCGAGGCGGAAGCCGCGACGGGCGCGCCGCTTATTACGGACGAGGACCTGTTATGAGCAGGCCGAGTCTACCGCATGAAGGCCGCGAGATCGCGCAGGACCTCTTCGACGTGGCCGAGGTCGCCTGCGTATCCCCAGTTCTGCGGGTCCGCCGCCGCGCGCTGCGCGTGGGCGTCAAGTTTCCCCCTCAGTTCATTGAGCATCGCTTCAACGGCTTGCCTGCGCTGCCTGTAAGCGTCCGCCGCCGTGGTGGGCCGTTTGGTCTCGTTCATGTCTCTTCTCCTGCCGTCATCTACCCGATTCATCGCTTGCATGTGGGCGGGAAGTCAAGTTTTCGCAGGGCGGCCGGAAACGGCCCCCAAAAGCCGTTTCCGGCCCGCCATGCGGCGCACCGTCCCACTGCCCGCCCCTTCCCGGCACGTCGGGCAACGTCGGCGGCCTGTGCGCCCAACGGAGGCGCGGCCTGATGCTGCACTCCTCCGGTCACAACTGGAAACTGCATCAGGGCGGTTGCCTCGACGTGCTGCGCGGCCTGCCGGACGCGAGCGTCCACTGCTGCGTCACGTCCCCGCCCTACTGGGGACTCCGCGACTACGGCACGGACCCGCAGGTCTGGGGCGGCGCCCCGGACTGCGATCATGAATGGCGGGACGCCTCCTATGTCCGCCGCACCAGCGACGGCGGCACTGGCGAGCGCCAGCAGCTCGTCAACATCGGGTCGCTGGACCGGGACAAGCCGGTCCGCAACGCCTTCTGCACCGTATGCGGCGCGTGGCGCGGCGAACTCGGCCTGGAGCCCAAGCCGGACTTGTACGTCGAGCACCTCGTGCTTGTGTTCCGCGAGGTCCGGCGCCTGCTGCGTCCCGACGGCACGTTCTGGCTGAACCTCGGCGACAGCTACGCCGGGAGTTGGGGCAACTACAGCCCGCACACGCCGGTTCCGTCCGAGGGATGGAGCGGCACGCGGTTCAAGCGCGCGGCCTATGACGACCGGACCTGGCGGCCCGCGAACAGCCTGCCCCAGAAAGGACTCAAGGCCAAGGACCTTGTCGGGATTCCATGGCGGGTCGCGCTGGCACTGCAGCAGCCACATGTCATTCCGAACTGCGTGGCTGACGAGCGCGACCGCGCTTGGCTGGCAGCAATGTTCGACGGTGAAGGATGTATCGGGGTTCGCCGGTTCGATTCTTACCGAAAAGAAAAGCAGCAGGTTTATCAGGACGGGTTCGTCGTCTACACCGTCGTCACCAATAACGATATCGCCTTGCTTGATCGATGCGTTGACCTGACGTCCTTCGGGCGAGTTGCGCTGAAACAGCGTGCAGGTTCTACGGATGGTCGAGGCATCGTGTCTCGTCGGGACAGTTACGGCTGGCGGCTCGATGGCAACAAGGCTGTTGAAGTGGTCTGCGCGATCTATCCTTATCTAATTGCAAAACGGAAACAAGCGTGCATTGCCTATACGCTCGACCAACTGAATAAGAACGGTCACGGCTCACGCTCGGTACCATCTGATATTCAAGCCAAGAAGCAGCATCTCTGGATGCTCATGAAGCGGTGCAATCAGCGCGAGGCCGTCGATCTGCCTGGTTGGATCAGTGAGCCAAAGCAAATCGTTATACCGGGCTGGTACCTGCGGTCAGACATCCTGTGGGCCAAGGAAAATTGCATGCCAGAGAGCGTGCGCGACCGGCCCACGCGCGCCCACGAATACGTGTTCCTCCTCGCCAAGTCCGAGCGCTACTTCTATGACGCCGACGCCGTGAGCGAACCCATGAAAGCTTCGTCCATGACCCGCGTGCAGACCGGCTGGAACGGCAACTCGCAGCGGGGCTACAAGGGCGGCGGCCCGCAGAACCATCTTGGCAAATACATGGGCGGCGAATACGCCCGCACTCAGACGCATCGCAATCGGCGCACCGTCTGGAGAATCGCCACCAAGCCGTACAAAGGCGCACACTTCGCGGTCTTCCCGCCCAAGCTCGTCGAGCCCTGCATCCTCGCGGGCACGAGCGCGGACGGTTGCTGCGCGCGGTGCGGCGCGCCGCGCAGGCGCATCGTGGCCGTGAAGCGCGGCAAGCCAGACAACAGAGGCCGCACGCACAGCCTGCCGGAGCACCGGCGAGGCAAGGCCCCCGCCCCGGAGCGCGGCTGGGAGACCGCCCGCGCGACGCTCGGCTGGGAACCCGCGTGTTCGTGTTTGGACGCCGGCGCCGTTCCGTGCGTCGTTCTCGACCCCTTCGCGGGCAGCGGCACGGCGGGCGCGGTCGCCATCGAGCACGGGCGGTGCTTCATCGGCATCGAACTCAACCCCGCGTACTGCGAACTCGCCGCGGCGCGGCTGCGGGACGCGGAATCCAAGACCACGCAGCGGGAACTGCCCGCCTGCGCCACGGGGAGCGAGTGATGGAATCCACGACGATGATGGACAACGCCCTCCGCATCTGGCGGCTCTGTCAGGGCTGCGCGGCCATGGTGTACGGCGCGAAACCGCCGTCCCCCGCCTACGCGGACCGGACGGCGCGCCTGCTCTTCGGCACCGCCGCCCAGGAGAGCAACCTCACGTGGGAACGGCAGCGGACGCCCCGCTTCGAGGGGAAGGTCGGCGGCTTCGGCAAATGGCAGGTCGAGCCCGGCTCCGTCGCGGCGTCATTGGCGTACCTGCGCCAACGGCCCGACGTGCTCGCCCGCGCCACGCACTGGCTGTTCGCCGACCCGCACGCGCCGCTTGCGTGGCCGGACCTCATTCCGATGGACGCCCTCCTGTGGGCGCTGCGCCTGGACGACAACGACAAGATCGGCGTGCTCTTCGCGCGCCTTCATTACTTCCGCGTCAGCGCCCCGATCCCGGACTCGCTCGCCGATCAGGCGGCGTACTGGAAGCGCTGGTACAACACGTCCGCGGGAAGCGGCACGGTCGAGGAGTACCTCGCGAACTGGGACCGCTACTGCAAGGAGGCCGTCCATGCTTAAGACATTGCTCGCCTGGATTCTCGGCAGAGGCATCCGCCTGGGCTACACCATCCGCTTCGGCGGCGGCAGG
>JAGMZX010000263.1 GCA_018005585.1 Candidatus Hydrogenedentota bacterium
GTTCACGTTTGGAGTCGCCGCACCGGATTCAGTAGGATGACGGCCCCTTACATCAAGGAGAACCAGCAGTGACGGTCCCGATGGTCCTTGCCGTGTTTCTGCTCGGTGCGTCTTCGTTGACGGGCCGTGTCGTGGACGCGGGCGGTCAGCCCGTGAACGGCGCACGCGTGTTCCTCGAGCCGGGACTCGAAGGCGCTATCGTGGAAGCGCCCATTGCCGCGGACGGCGCGTTCCGGTTCGAGAACGTGGCGCCCGGTCCCGTGGGCGTATTTGCGGCCGCGCCGGGTTTTGGTTATGCCGGGAAGCACCTCAATCTCGGCCTCGACGAGGCCGTGCCGCCGCTCGTGCTGCGCATGCCGCTGGCGGACCGCGTGGCCGGACGCGTCCTGACGGAGAAGCGCAAACCCATCGAGGGCGCCCGTATCACGCGGATTGCGCTCCTGGACGCGGACAAGGTCGGCATCCCTATCACGAAACTCAAGGCGTTTGGCTTCGAGGAGCCCCGCACGGACGGCGAGGGACGTTTCGTCTTGGGTCAATTGCCCGCTGGGGGGATCATCGCGCTGAAGGTGGGGCACGCCGACTATGCGCAGGAAGGCGTCGCTGACATCGCTGTCGGTGACGAAGACGTGCGCGTCACGCTCGTCCCCGGCGTCATCACCGAGGGCCTCGTGCTGGAGCGGCGCCAGGAAATGGCCGTGGCCAACGTGGATGTGTGGTTCCAGAACGCCGGCCCGCCGCATGACACCGCCTTGACGCGCTCCGATGGGCGCGGCCATTTCCAGGTGCGGCTGAAGCCCGGCTCCTACCTCGGGCACGCCGCCGGAAACGGTTACCGCAGCGCTGGCTGGATGCGTTTCGAGGTCAGCCCGGATGCCCCGCAGCAGATGGTGCGCCTGTTGGTGGCGCGAACAGGCCGCGTGCGCGGGACCATTAAGGACGCCATAACCGGCGCGCCGGTGCCGGGCGCACGGGTGTTGCTGGAAACGAACGGGAACATGGCCGGCCTTGCGCGCACGGGCGCAACGGGCGAGTTTGTCTTCGAGACGGCCGAAGGCTTGAACCTGGTGCGCATCGAGGCGGCGCCCGGCTATTTCCCGCCCGAGATCAACTCGGTGACGGCAACGGTCCTGGAAGGCCAGGACCTGGAACTGCCGGGGTTCTGGCTCGCGCCCTTGCCCGAGTTTGACGTATTGGTCCTGGACGCCGACCTGAACCCCGCGCCGGGTGTCATCGTGTCGGTGTTGCGACCGTACCAGTTCGGCTGGCGCGTCACGGACGCGCAGGGCCGGGTGCGCATCAAGGCCACCGTGCTGCCGCCGGACGGCCGCCTCATCGCCATGGCCGAACACCCATCCGCGCCGCTGGGCGCGCTGTTTGCCCTCACGCGCAAGGACACCCAGCTCGCGCGTGTGCAACTGCTGCCGCTTGGGCGCGTATCGGGGCAGGTCGTGACCGCCGAACAGAAACCGCTTGCGGGCGCGGTCGTGGGCGGCTTCCTCCCGGGTGAAAAGGCCGAGGAGGAAATGCTGCTGTGGCGCTGTCTCTCGCGCGAGGACGGCCGTTTCGACTGGGACGCCGTGACGCCTGGCGTGCCGCAGCGTTGCCTGATCCGCGCCGGCGAGACGGCGTCCGCGCAATCGGTCACGTTCAATATATTGCCGGCCGGGCAGCAGGACCTCGGCATGATCGCCGTCGCGGGCGGCGAGGCCGGCGCGTCCTGGTTGAATCAGACGGTAGAGTGGCGCGACGCCATGCGGTTGTGCGGTCCGGCGCCGGGCGAATACGCGGGCGACAGGCGCATGGTGTTGCTGTATTGCACCGCCGCGGAATCCGAGATGGTGTTCGCGGGCCTGCGCGACGTCGAGCGTATCCTCGCCGAAAACGGGCTGGGCTGCGCCGTTCTGCTGGACCGGCCGCTGCTCTGCGAAAGCGCGCCGTGCCCCGTGCTACAGGGAAAACCGCCCGCGTCGGCCGCTACATACGTGCTGGATACGGAAGGCCGCGTGGTATTTGAAAGTTTCGGCCTGCCGCCGTTGCGCGCGATGAAAGGGCCATAAGTGACGCCCCGGAATGTGACCTCGTGGACCTGTTGTCTCATGGCGGCGCTGTCCGGCGCATCCGCAACGGCGCTGGAAATGCGGGGTCGCGTCTTGGACCCCGAACAGAAGCCTGTCGCTGACGCGGCGGTCTGGCTGGTGCAGGACCGCGTCGTAACGACCGCGAAATCGGCCACGGACGGCGCGTTCCGGTTTGACGACGTGGCCGTTGGCCCCGTGGAAGTCGTGGCGCGCAAGGAAGGACTGGCGTTTGGCGGATACACGGGTTTCGTCGTGGGCGACGGCGATATCATCATTCAACTGGCGCGGCCCGCGGAGTTGCCGCTGCGTATTCTGGGGGCCGACTATGCGCCGCTGGCCGGCGCGCGCATCCGGCGCATGATGATCAACAACGCTTTCCATGTAGCGGTGGAAGACCTCGTGGACACGGGCTTTCCCCTGCTGCGCAGCGATGACGCGGGCCTGCTGCGGATTACGGATCTGCCCGAGGGCGCGTTCCTGCGCTTCACGGTCACGCACTCGGACTACGCCGACGCCAACGTGCCGTATCTTCCCGTGTTGAAGACGCGCCAGGACATCGTGATGACGCCGGGCATCCCCGTTCACGGACGCATAACGGCGGAAGACAAAGGGGTTGCGCGGGCGCGCGTCGCTGTCTTTGCGCAAACGGACAAGGGGGACGTCGGCATCACGGAAGTGCTTACGGACCCGGACGGGTTCTTTCGCGTGCGCGTGCCGGAAGGCGAATACCGGGTCGCCGCGCGTCATCCGGACTACGCAACCCCGCCGCCGCTGCGGTTGTTGCTGGCGGACCCGGAAAAGGACTATACCGCCGACTTGACGCTGTTGCCCCCGCGCATCATCGCGGGCCGCGTCGTGCGCGAGGAGGACGCGGCAATGCCGGGCGTGCGCGTCGCGTATCGCGTCGACAACATTGTGTATGAAGAAACCCTCACGCAGCCGGACGGGGCGTTTCAACTCAAGGTCGGCACGCAGAAGGGTGTTGTTCAGGTGCTGGCGCCCCCCGGGTTCATGACCGAACAGCTTTCCACGATCTCCTTCGACCTTCAAGACAAGAAATACGTCAGTATTTCACCAATTCGTCTGATGCAGTTGCCCGAAGTGCGCGGGCGCGTGCGCGATGCCGACGGCGCGCCCGCCGCGCGCGCGCTGCTGTCCAGCCGCAATCTCGTGCCGCCATACTGGACCATCGCCGACGATGAAGGGCGTTTCACGATTCGCCTCGGCGCGATGCCGGGCGAAGGCGACATCGCGTTCAGCGCAGAGCATCGGTTGCGTTTCCAGCGCGCTCTATTCACGTTCGATCCGCGCAATAAGGAAGAACTCGAGGTCGTGCTGGCCCCCTTCGACCCGGACACGGCTGAGCGGCCCACGGAACCGCCACACAACAACCTCAGTTATCTGGCCGGCAAGAAAGCGCCGGAGTTCCAATGCGACGCCTGGTTTAACAGCGGGCCGCTCTGCCTGGCTGACCTCGCGGACAAGGTCGTTGTGCTCACTTTCTGGGGCAGTTTCGACGACAGCCCCCTTGCCATGAACCGCTTGACCGAATTGTGCGTGCTGTTCGACCTGCTGCGTGATGTCGACGATGTCGCGTTCGTCGCCATACACGACGCGAGCACGGAACCGAATCTTGTCGGACAATACGTCGAGCGGCTGCGCTTGCCGTTTCCGGTCGGATGCGACGCGGACCCCTTCGTCAGTTTCGTCAATTACGGCGTCAACTTCATCCCCCAGACCGTGCTCATCGACAAAGAGGGTATCCTGCGCTATCACCAGGTTGAAGGACGCCTTCTCGAACTCATCAAGGATCTGCGCCGCCGCGGCTAGGCGGGATACCTGTCGTGGCATGGGCCTCTTGCCCACGGGGTTGCCCGGTCGGGCCGCCCGTGTCACGTGACACGGGCATCTTGCCCATGCTCTTGACTCACTCTGA
>JAGMZX010000264.1:0-2289 GCA_018005585.1 Candidatus Hydrogenedentota bacterium
TGGTCCGTTTCACGGGGGCTGTGCACGGTGGACCTGCGGCCCGTGACCCCGGCCGCACCCAAGGACCCGGAACTGATTCTGCCGTTTCTGCTCGAACGCGAGGAGCCGGGCATCTTCGTCCTCGAGGACTTCCATTTCTTTCTCGACGAACGCGCGCCCAAGGCGCCGCTGATTATCCGCCAGTTGCGCGACGTGATAGGCCCGTTCAAGGGCTCGTACAAGACGATTGTGGTCCTGTCGTCGGTGCTCAAGATTCCGCCGGAACTGGAGAAGGACGTGACCGTTATCGACCTCGAACTGCCGGACGAGGCGGAATTGCTCGCGGTGCTCGAGGACAACATCGAACAGTTCCGGGACGACCCCAAGGTCGATACGGACCTGGCGGAGGGCGACCGCGAGCGTATCGTGAAGGCGCTGAACGGGCTGACGCTCATGGAGGCCGAGAACGCGCTGGCCAAGGTCATCGTGACCAACCGCCGCATCGACGCGCGCGACGTGGACCTGCTCCTCGCGGAAAAGGAGCAGATTATCCGCAAATCCGACATGCTGGAGTTCTATGCGACGCCGGAACGCTTTGGCACCGTGGGCGGGCTGGACCTGCTCAAGGCGTGGCTGCAGCAGCGGGGCAGGGCTTTTTCCGACGCGGCGCGCGCGTTCGGCCTGCCCAGTCCGAAAGGGCTGCTGCTGGTGGGCGTGCCCGGCTGCGGCAAGAGCCTTACGGCCAAGGCGGTGGCGGCGGAATGGCAGATGCCGCTGCTCAAATTCGACCTGGGCAAGGTGTTTGCGCCGATGGTGGGCCAGGCCGAGGACAACATGCGCCGCGCCATCAAGATGGCCGAGGCGGTGGCACCGTGCGTGCTCTGGATCGACGAAATCGAGAAGGGCCTGGCCGGCACGCGCGGGCCTCAGGGCGACAGCGGGGTGACCGCGCGCGTATTCGGAACGCTGCTGACCTGGATGGAGGAGAAGACCAAGGCGGTGTTCACCATCGCCACGGCCAACGATATCGAGGGACTGCCGCCGGAACTGCTGCGCAAGGGCCGTTTCGACGATGTGTTTTTTATCGACTTGCCCACGCCTCAGGAGCGGGCCAATGTGCTCGCCATTCATCTGGCGAAAAACCACCGCGACTACAAGGACTTCGACTTGGCCCGGCATGTCGCCGCGTGTGAGGGTTTTTCCGGCGCGGAGATCGAACAGTCGGTTATCTCGTCCCTGTACCTGGCCTTTGCCGAAGGACAGGACGCGAAGCTGGAAGACCGCCATCTCGAACAGTCCATCGCCGGGACCGTGCCGCTGTCGCGGTCCGTGGACCCCAAGATCCGCGTGCTGTGGGACGAAGCGCGGAGGAAATGGCGCCGGGCGAGCAGCGAAGGCGCGGCAGGCGCAGCCGCCGGCGCGGATGCGGTTTCGGAACCGCCGCCCGCGCCCAAGCAGCCCAAACGGGTTTTCGAGTTCTGAACCAGCATATTTGCGCCTGCGCGGGTCATTCCCCTGGCGCAATAGCGGAAAGGACAACAAGATGTCATCCGGCGGTCCTTATAAGATGGGGCAACGGTTCGGCCCGTATGTGCTCGAGGCGTACCTGGGCGCGGGCGCGTTCAAGAGCGTGTACCGCGCACGGAACGAGGGCGCGGCGGCACCCGAGCCGGTCGTTGCCCTGGGCTTCCCGCACCAGCAGGACCGGGAAGGCCTTGTGGAACTGGAGAAGGAGTTCAGCGTAACCAGCAGGCTGTCGCACCCGAACATCCTGCGCGTTTTCGCGCTGGAGAGCCACGAGGGCGTTTCGTTCCTGGTGATGGAGTATCTGGAGGGTACGACCCTTCGCGCGCGGCTGCGCGAGAACGGCTGTTTCCATGCGCCGGAGGCGGTGCGCTATGTGGGCCTGGTCTCCGAGGCGCTGGCGTATGCGCACAACGCGCACGTGTTTCACCGCGACGTGAAGCCCGAAAACGTGTTCATCACTGCGGACCAGACGCCGAAGCTGCTGGATTTCGGCGTGGCCCGTTTGCTGGCGCGCACGAGCGACAAGGCCAGCACCCGCATCGGCACGGTCGAGTACATGGCGCCCGAGGCGCTGCAAGGGGCTTCGGGCACCAACGCGGACCTCTGGGCGCTGGGGGTGACGTTGTACGAACTGCTGACAGGAGCCCGGCCCTTCTCGGGCGAGTTCGGCGAGATGATCCAGAAGATTATGTCCGCCCAGTACGACGAGACGCCGCTGCGCGAGCGGCGCGTGGACAATCGCGTCATCCGTGTCATCCGCAAGATGCTGCACAAGGACTCCGA
>JAGMZX010000264.1:2389-3987 GCA_018005585.1 Candidatus Hydrogenedentota bacterium
GACGAACGCTCGGCCCTTGTCCGCGCGGTCGGCGGGCTGACCCTGAAGGAAGCGGAACGCGCGCTGCGCTGCGCCGTGCTGCAATGCGGGGGCCTGGTCGCGGGCGTCGAGCGGCGCGTCGTCGAGGAGAAGACGCAGGTGATCCGCAAGTCGGGGATACTCGAGTATTACCACGCGTCGGACTCGTTCAAGGACGTTGGCGGCCTGCGACGGCTGCTCGACTGGTTCCAGGCGCGCCTGCCTGTGCTGGCGGGGCTTGCCCGTTATGCAGGGCTGCCCCAGCCCAAGGGCGTGCTGCTCGTGGGCGTGCCGGGCTGCGGCAAGAGCCTGACCGCGCGCGCTCTGGCCGGCACATGGGGCGTGCCGCTGCTGCGCTTGGACGTGGGCCGGGTCTTTGGGCCCTATGTCGGCAATTCCGAGGCCAACTTGCGCCGTGCGATTCAGACCGCCGAGGCCGTCAGCCCTTGCATCCTTTGGATAGACGAGGTCGAGAAAGGTTTCGCGGGTATGCAGGGCCAGGGCGGCGGCGGCGTGGCGGCGCGCGTGTTCGGCATGTTTCTGTCCTGGCTGCAGGACAAGCGCAGCCCGGTGTTCGTGGTGGCCACGGCGAACGACCTTTCCGGCATACCGCCGGAGTTTCTGCGCCAGGGCCGGTTTGACGACATCTTTTTCGTCGGGCTTCCCGGCGAACCGGAACGGGACGCGATACTGCGCATCCATCTGGCAAAACGGCGCCGCGACCCCGCGAAGTTTGACCTCGCCGCGCTTGTGGAAGCGAGCAAGGACTATTCCGGCGCGGAAATCGAGCAGGCGGTTATCTCCGGCCTGTTCGGCGCCTTCGAAAAAGGCCGCGACCTCGAAACGGGCGATGTCATGACGGCGCTCCGAGAGACGTATCCCCTCTCGCAGTCGCGCGCCACGGAAATCGCGGCGCTGACCCGCTGGGCCGAGACGAACGCGAAACTGGCGGGTTGACCAAGGGGGAACATGGAAGACGAGCGGACAATTGGTCGGAGCGCCTCCGCGCACGGCGGGGAACAGAACCAAATTGCCGGGCCGTTGGATGTCATTGTCGGGAACGAGAAGGACGGCACGCTGCTGGTGCTGGTCCCCGAGGGCGAGTTCTTGGCGGGTGGCAGCAAGCATGATAATGAAGGCGGCGGGCCTTTCAAGGTTTGCTTGTCTGCATACTATCTGGCGCTGCACCCGGTGACGAACGCGCAGTACAAGCGGTTTGTGGATGCGACGGGCCACCGGCCGCCGGATAAAGCGAACTACGGCACGCCGGTGTGGAAGGGGAAGGAATGTCCGACAGAAAAGGCGCACCACCCCGTCGTATGCGTGAGCTGGGAGGATGCGCACGCATACTGCGAATGGGCGGGCCTGCGTCTGCCATCGGAGTTGGAATGGGAGAAGGGCGCGCGCGGCGTGGACGGGCGCGAATACCCGTGGGGCAACAAATGGCATGCCAACAAGTGCCGCAATCATACGAACAAGGGCAGCGAGACGACGTGCGGCGTGTGGTCGTATGCGGAGGGGTGCAGCCCGTGGGGCTGCTACCAGATGTCGGGGAACGTGTGGGAATGGTGCGCGGACTG
>JAGMZX010000265.1:0-2177 GCA_018005585.1 Candidatus Hydrogenedentota bacterium
GAGCCTGTGTTGAAGGCGGCGTGTGCCCGAAGCAAGGACAAAATCCAGGCGTTCGCGGACAACTGGGGCTACGAAAGCGTCGAGACGGACTGGCGCAAGCTGGTCGAGCGCAAGGATATCGACGCCATCGATATCTGCACGCCGAACAACTATCACCACGACATTGCCATCGCGGCCGCGCAGGCGGGCAAGATGGTGCTCTGCGAGAAGCCGCTGTCCATGAATCCCGCCGAGGGCATCGAAATGGTGGACGCCGTCGAGAAGGCGGGCGTGGCGAACATGGTCTGGTACAACTACCGGCGCGTGCCCGCCGTGACGCTCGCCAAGCTGCTGATCGACCAGGGGCGGCTCGGCCGCATCTTCCACTACCGCGCCGTGTTCCTCCAGGACTGGACCATCTCCGCGGACCTGCCCCAGGGCGGCACGGGCCTCTGGCGTCTGGACGCGGCGGCGGCCGGCGCCGGTGTCACGGGCGACCTGCTTGCGCATTGCATCGACACCGCGCTCTGGCTGAACGGGTCGATTGACAGCGTCACCGCGATGACGGAGATTTTCGTGAAGGAGCGCCAGCACAACCTGACGGGCAAAATCGAACCGGTAACCATCGACGACGCCTGCGCGTTCCTGGCCCGGTTCAACAACGGTTCGCTGGCCACCTTCGAATCGACCCGCTACGCGCGTGGCCACAAGGCGCTCTACACCTTCGAGATCAACGGCGAGCACGCCAGTATCCAGTGGGACCTGCACGACCTGCACCGGCTCAACTATTTCGATCACCGCGACGACTCGGTCGTGCGCGGCTGGCGCTCGGTCCACGTTTCCGACTCGGACATGCCCTACATGGACAAGTGGTGGGTGCCGGGACTGCAGATCGGCTACGAACACTCGTTCATCCATGGCGTCGCGGACTTCATCAAAGGAATCGAGGCAGGCGCGCCGGCGCGACCGACCTTCCGCGACGCGCTTGAAACGCAGTACGTTTGCGACGCGGTGTTGAAATCGGCGAAAACCGGGGCGTGGCAGCATGTCGGCGCAAGTTGAGTAGCGCCTTGCGCACCGGAACACCCTGAAGGGTGCATTACGAACCATCGAAAGGAATTGCGGATGTCCACGAAAGCGTTGGCCGAAAAGGCGTTGGAACAAGGCAAGGGCATTGTGCGGCTTGCGCCCACATGGGTGCCGCGCTCGTTTTGCGTGCCGGGGCGGCGCATCAAATTGCACCCGGACGACTACTACGCCATGGGCGGCGCGCGCGGCGGCATCGACGAGCGCTGGTTCTCGTCGACCACGCCCGCGGACAACGGGCCGCTCACCAGCCCGAACGAGGGGCTGAGCTTCATTGTGTTTGAAGACGGCGGCATGACAGCGAAGGCGCTCCTGCGTGACGCGGTCGCGGAACTCAAGGGCCAGTTGATTGGCGACCGCATCTGGAACGAGCACGGACGCTGGCCCATGTACTCGAAGTTTTTCGACAACAAGGGCGCCCTGCCGCATCACATCCACCACGACGACGCGCACGCCGCGAAGGTCAAGCAACTGGGCAAGCCCGAGGCCTATTACTTCCCGCCGCAGGTGAACAACCACGGCGGCGATTTCCCCTACACGTTCTTCGGCCTGCAGCCGGGCGTCACGAAGGAGCAGGTGCGCCAGGCGCTCATGGACTACGTCAAGGGCGACAACAAGCTCACGAACCTGTCCGCCGCGTACCGGCTCGAACCGGGCACGGGCTGGGACGTGCCCCCGGGCGTGCTGCACGCGCCGGGCAGCCTCTGCACCTACGAGCCGCAGAAAGCCTCCGACGTGTTCGCCATGTACCAGTCGCTCACCGGTGACTCGATCGTGCCCGAGGAACTGCTCTGGAAAGACACGCCCGCAGACAAGAAGGGCGATTTCGACTATCTCGTCGACGTGATCGACTGGGAACTGAACGTCGACCCCAATTTTGCCAAGAAACACTTCATGCGGCCGAAACCGGCGCAGCCGCTCGACCGGATGCACGCCGAGGGCTACGTCGATCTGTGGATTTGCTACAAGTCGACCGCATTCAGCGCGAAGGAACTCACCATCCTGCCGGGCAAGACCGTGACCATCAAGGATAGCGCCGCCTACGGGCTCATCTGCATGCAGGGCCACGGCAAGCTCGGCGTGTGGAGCATCGAGTCGCCCGCGCTCATCCG
>JAGMZX010000265.1:2277-3937 GCA_018005585.1 Candidatus Hydrogenedentota bacterium
TTCGGGTTGACCTCGAAGCGGGGGTAATTGCTGCTCGAGATGTGCAGGCCGATGCGGTGGCCGGTGTTGAAAATCCAACTGGTGCTCCAGAGGTCGATGGAAACCTGGACGACCTGGTCCGGCCCGGTGAGCAGCGGCGCGGCGGTCTCGAGGCTGTCGCGGTGTTTCACGCGGACGACGCCGTCGAGGATATTGATCTCGCGTTCGTCGCCCTCGGGGCAGATATCGAGCAGTTTCGCCGTGAAATCGGTGTCGGGCGCATCGGTCGAGACGTAGAGCGTGACCGAGACGCGGCCCGTGGCCTCGAGCGGCGCTTCGAGCGGCGCGGTGGCGAAGAGGAGCAGGTCCGTGCGGCCTTCGCGGATGCGGCGCTGGTCAAAGGGCCCGAAGGGGATGAGCAGGTTCGGCCCGCCGAGGGTCGGGAACGGGTTCGCGGGGTCGAACGGGAACGTCAGCGATGCTTCGGACTGCGCTGGGGCGGCGGCGAGGCTGCCGTCGGGGTGCAGGTAGAACGGCGTTTGCGTGGTCTCGAATGGCGGCCACGTATCGGCCGTGCGCCATTCGTTGCCGGGCGCGCCGGGGCTCGAATCGTCGCCCATCGTGTAGTAGTGGACCTTCGGCCAGTTGTCCAGCGCATGCGCGTCGCCCTTGAGATAGCAGGCGAAGAACGCCTCGCGCAATTCGCTGATCTTCAGGTCGAAGCGGTTTCGATTGTAGTGATATTCGGAGTCCTTGTTGTCGGCGCCGTGGCCGGACCATTTCATGACGAGGTAGTTCTTGCCGCGCGCGCCTTCGCCGCCGTTCTGCTCGCGCGCGAGGAAGGCGTCGATCGTGCCCTGGTTGAAGATGTCGTACCAGCCGCCGACGAACAGGCCGGGCGCGGTGACGTCGCCCGCCTTCGGCACGACGTTGTAGAAGGTCCAGAACTCGTCGTAGGCCGGGTGGGCCTTGTATACCGCGATCAGGTGCGGCTGCTTGATCGCCTTGAGCCAGCCCTCGATGAGGCACTTGCGGAACACGCCGCCGTTGTACACCACGTCGTGGTACATGCTCGACGGCCCGACTTCGAGGAACTGGGCGCGCAGGTCCGCCGTGGCGGGCGCGAGCAGCATCTGCGTGATGGCCAGGGCCGAGCCGCCCTGCGTGCCGATCACGCCGTTGCACCACGGTTGCGCCTTGATCCAGGCGACGGTGTCCGCGCCGTCGGTGAGGCCGGGCCGCCAGCCGTCCGCGTTGAAGACATAGGCCTCGCCCTCGCTCTGGCCCATGCCGCGCACGTCCTGGATGACCATGGCGTAGCCGTCGTTCAGCGTTTCTTCGATATTGCCGCCGCCGCGCCCGTAAGTGCTGCGCATGAGGATGACCGGCCAGGGGCCTTCGCCCGCAGGCTTGTAGACGTCCGTGGCCAGTTTCGCGCCGTCGCTCATCGGCAGCATCAGGAACTCGGGCGTGTACGGCGTACACGCGGCGGGAACGGCGGTCAGGAAAAGAACCGGCAGCAAAGCGTAGGCGATTCGGACAAGGCGGTGTTCGCGGCGCATCATGAAACCCTCTCCAGCGGCTATTCGCGCGGCACGCGCATCGCTACCGCGCGCCTGCGAGCCTAGCGCGCCGGAACCGCGGCTGTCCAGTCCGGAAGGATACCGGGACCGGCGTTACA
>JAGMZX010000266.1 GCA_018005585.1 Candidatus Hydrogenedentota bacterium
AGACCAGTACGATGGCGAGTCCCGCCTGCCAGCCGAACCCCAGGCCTCTCTCACCCTCGGAACAGACGTAGACAAACAGAAAATTCTCCCCCATACCCGCCGCAAGCGCGATCGGGTATCGGGCGAGTAGCCCCATCAGCAGCGTCGCCACGGCCGCTGACAGGCACGTGGCCAGCATGACGTAGCCAGAAGACATGCCCGCCCCCGACAGGACCGCCGGCTGCACGAAGATGATGTAGCTCATCGTTGCAAACGTGGTGAGGCCGCCGACAATCTCGCGGCGCAACGTGGAACCCGAAGCTTCGATTCCGAAATACCGGTCCAAGGCGTTCATGCTGCATCCCCGACTTTTCCATCAAAAAACAATACTACGGCGTGGTCAGGTATGCAAGCCCCGTGCGGTCTCGACGCCGTGCGAAAGAGCCTATACAAGAAGCACTTCGACGATTCCGCGGCGATTATCCGCGAGTCTGGCGACCGGTGATCAGATTGGTTACAGACGCCAGCGTCTTGGCGAAATGGCGTCTCCAGGAACCACACACGGAGGCGGCACGTCAATTGTTGTTCTGCCCCCATACCTTACACGCGCCAGCCTTGATGGCCATTGAAGTGCATAACGTCATCGTAAAGAAGCGGCGCCGGAACCAAGTCATTCATGTCGAAGCATGCCGTCTTCGCAACGAGACCCGGTCCCTTTCCATAGTTTATGTCCCGGACATGCAAGTGCTTGCTTTCGCTTTCGACATTTCTCTCAACGAAGACTTGACCATGTGCGACGCTCTTTACACCTCTGCATCTGCGCATCTGGACGCAACGCTGGTAACAGAGGATGCGCGGCTGTACAGGGCCGTTGCCTGCGCGCCATATGCGCCGCGGGTCGTCTGGGTGGAAGACACACTCGTCTGAATCCTGCGTTCGCATGCGCATACGCGGCCCGTGGTCTCTCCGAGCGTTTACGTTCCCCTCTGTCTTATCGCGCAGAAGTGTGCTATCGTGTCTGTCATGCGGGAAGGCAGGGGGCCGCGGCGCGGGCGCGTATGCGCGTGCCCGCGGGAGACGGTGCCCGCCACAACAAGATGGAGGGAGACGCAATGGAAGACTTTCTGGCCTTTCGCAAGATGTTGACGCCGGTCATCATTCAGGTCGTTTTCTGGCTAGGCGTGGTCGCGTGCGTGCTTGCCGGACTGGTTTCACTCTTCTCCGGCGCGCCTCTCGCGGGGCTGCTCATGATGGTGTTCGGGCCGGTGGCTGTGCGCATATACGCGGAGCTGCTCATCTTGTTGTTCAAGATGAACGATACGCTGACCGACATTAAGAACGCGGTCGAAAAGACAGCGAGGAATCAACAGGGCCTGTGAGGATTGTCGCGGACCAGAACATCCCTTACGCCCGGGATGCGTTCGGCCTTCTGGGCGAGGTCATAACGGTCCCCGGGCGTGCGATGGCGCCCGGCATCGTGCGGGACGCGGACCTGCTCATTGTCCGCTCCATCACGAAAGTGAGCGAGGCGCTGCTCGACGGGTCGCGTGTCCGTTTCGTGGGCACGTGCACGATTGGCGAAGACCACATCGACAAAGCATATTTGTCCTCGCGCGGCATCGCTTTTTCGAGCGCGCCGGGCTGCAACGCGAACAGCGTAGCCGAGTATATCGTCGCGGCGTTGCTGGCGCTCGCGGAGCGGCACTCGTTCTCGCTCGAAGGCAAGTCGCTCGGCATCGTGGGGGTCGGCAACGTGGGCGGGCGCGTGCTGCGCAAGGCCGAGGCGGTGGGGCTGCGCTGCGTGCTGAACGACCCACCCTTGCTGGAACGGACGGACGACCCCATATATCGACCGGTCGAAGAAATCCTCGACTGCGACATCGTCACATTGCACGTGCCGCTGGAAAAGGGCGGGACGCATCCCACGTGGCATCTGGCGGACGAGCGGTTCCTGCGCGCCATGAAAACCGGCGCGCTTTTCTTAAACACGGCGCGCGGGGCGGTGTGCGACAACACAGCGCTCAAGGCCGTGCTTGAAAGCGGTCGCCTGCGGGGGGCCGTGCTTGACGTGTGGGAGGGCGAGCCGCAAGTGGACATCGAGTTGCTGGAGCTGGTCGATATAGGCACGCCGCACATTGCGGGCTACTCCTTCGACGGCAAGGTCAACGGAACCGTTCAGGTTTACGAAGCCGCTTGCCGCTTCCTGGGCATTCCCCCGGCCTGGGACCCGGCGCCGCTGCTCCCCGAACCCGACATGCCTGAGGTAACGGTCTATTCCGACGAACCGGACGCGCTGTCGCGCACGGTGCGGGCCGTCTACGACATCATGCGCGACGATGCGGCCATGCGTGACCTTCTCGGGATGCCGGACGCCGCGCACGGCGCGTATTTCGACCGTTTGCGCAAGGAATACTGGCGCCGGCGCGAGTTCCAGAATACGCGCACGTGTGTCAGCCCGCCGGACCAACGCCTGGAACGGCAATTGGCCGGAATCGGTTTCCGCACATCCGCGCCGGCATGACTACAGTTTCCAGGGATTCAAGACCCGCGCACCGGTGGGAATGACGCCCCCTCATTGCGCGTTACGGCCACCAGGTTCGCGGCGATTGCCGTGGCGCCCAATAACCCGTCAATCGTTGGCACGGTCTGCCGGCGCCGGTCGACCTCGGCCTGGATCAGCCCCCATGTCAGCGCCACTGCCTCATCGACAGGAAGAATCCTGCCCGCGAAGCGCGGGCGCAAGCCGCCATCCAGCCAATGCTGGACCGCATTTTGCCGCTTCGGACCGGCGAGTCTTGCTATACCCTTTTGAATCTCCCCGAGCGTCAAGACGCTGACGTACACATCTCCCTCTTCGCAACTGTCCAATCACGCCACCACTTTCGGGTTTGGCCTGGATTTGGCCATTTCCGAAATGACGCAGGTATCAATCAGGTATTTCACGAGTCGCTCTTTCGCGGCGCGTCCTTGGCCCGGTCCAGTTTGGTCCCCTTGAGTGGAGCAACTCGCAAGAACTCCACGAGGCTCTACCGCCCGCGCCGGGTCACGTGCTGCGGCCCCTCGGCAACAGCCTTTTCCACCACTTCGCTGAACCGATTCTTAGCGTCCTGCAATTGCCACGTGTTTGACATTGTCTGTACCTCGGGGCTCTTTCTGGCTAGACTGTCTAGAATGTGTGCTCGATGCGCACCGGACGCAATCCCCCGGTTGCCATGCCCCCGGTTGCCATGGCGTTCCCGGCATCTGGAGCATCCGCCACTTGCCTTCCCAAACAGTGTAGAAGTACTATTCTCGCGGCATCCGGAAAAACCCGATTGCGGCCTCAGGGCCGCGCGAATCCAGGAGAATGCGCCGTGTTTTCGCATATCAGCGAAAACGGTTTCTTGAGCGATGACGCCATCCGCGCAGCGGTGCGGGAAGCGCTTGACGCGACGCCGCTGGACGGCAAGCGCGTATTGTTCATCATTCCGGACCATACGCGCAGCATGCCGATGTCCGCGATGTTTCGCGCGGCGTGGGACGCGTTGCGCGGGCGCGCAAAGAAGATGGACGTGCTGATCGCGCTAGGCACACACCCGCCCGAACCGGACGACGTCATCTTTCCGCGCCTGGGCATCACGCCGCGCGAGCGCGAAACGGTGTACGCGGACCTGGGCATTTACAACCACGAATGGAACAACCCCGCGGCACTCGCGCGCGTAGGGACTCTAAACGAAGCGGAAATCGCCGAACTCTCCGAAGGCCGGATGCGCCAGCCGGTGGACGTCCTTGTGAACCGGCGCGTCCTAGACTATGACCTCGTATGCATTATGGGGCCGGTGTTCCCGCACGAAGTGGTCGGGTTCAGCGGCGGCAACAAGTACTTCTTCCCGGGCGTAGCCGGTGCGGACATCTTGAACCTCTTCCACTGGCTCG
>JAGMZX010000267.1 GCA_018005585.1 Candidatus Hydrogenedentota bacterium
ATAACCAGGTTGGGCAGATTCGTCCAGCTGTGTGCGAGGCGCATACCGTCCGCCAAGGCAACGACCGTCGGTTCCCCGTCTCCGACAATGCAGCCATCGACGAATTCCGAGGCTGCGAGGAGAAAAGAGGCGTAGCCGTTCACGTGTTCGCCCGCCAGCAGGATTCGGACGGAAGGCGTCTGGACTCGCAACGCCTTTGCGAGTCTCAAGGCCGGTGCCGCGTCTTCGCGCCGGGGTATGTACAAGACAACAAAGTCCAACGACTTGTGCGTGCCGATTTCCATCGCGGCTGAAGCGCATTGGCGCGCCTCTGCTTGCCGAACCATGCCGGTCAACGCGCGTCGCCGCCGTCGCGCGGTCCACCGCGAGCAGACCCCGGCGTTCTCTTCCCACAGGTCGGCGGCGGATGCACCCAACAAGGCATTAGCCAGCCGCCCCGCCGTTAGCGCCGCCAGGTCATCCACCGTCCCATAGTCGAGGACATAGGTCTCGTGTCCCGCTTCCGTCAGGGCAGAGGCCATTTCCGCCAATAAGTGCTGCGGCATCAACGTTTCCGCGGTATACGGGTAACCGGGCAGGTAAACGAGCAAGCTGCGGGTCATACACCCATCTCCTTCCGTCGCATTTCGGGCTTGAACGGTCTGCATTCTCTCAAGAAACACAACATATAGACTCAATTCAGAATCAAACCCTAGATGTTGGCTGCATAGTAACATGAACACAACATATATGCAAGCCAAAAACAACCCACTAGATGTTGGGATTGATGCACGAATCACGAGAACCCACACGGACCTGACCCGACAGTAGAAACTCCGGTGGAAGTCAACTTCCCATTACATCATCCGTCGCTGGCGCAGAACCTGTGCGGAAACTTGGCGGCGAATGCCGTTTTTCGGTAAAATGCCGCCGTCTGTATTCGACAGGAGACGGCAATGAACGCGTTGCGAAGCCGGTGGCGTTTGTGGCGACTGCGGCGCCAAGTCGAGCGGATGGGCAGGGACGTGCAATTCCTCGGCACACGTATCGAGGTAAAAGGACATATCGAACTGGGGGACCGCTGCATCTTGGGCGAAGGCGTGGTGTTGCGCACGCACAAGCAAGGCCGCATCGTCATTGGCGAGGACGTGGAAATCGCGGATTTTGCGCTTATTCAATGCAATGCGTTGCTGGAGATAGGCGGGGGCACGCGGCTGGGCGAGTATTGTGTCATCAGGGACACAAACCATGTCATGCGCGGCACCAGCTTGCACTGGCGGCTCACGCCGCATGTCACGGAGCCTATCACGATTGGCCCGAACTGCTACCTCGGCGCGCACGTGTACATCAGCCCGGGCGTCACGATTGGAGAAGGGGCGGTGGTCGGCCCTGGCAGCGTGGTCAGCAAGAATATCGGGGCTTTCGAGATTTGGGCGGGTTATCCGGCTTCATTTATCGCGCACCGGACGGAACAGCGGGTTCAGACGACGCTGCGCCGCCACCTGGACCTGGTCTCCATGTTCGGGGTAACCGCGCCTGAGGAATCGTAACGGGACCGGCGGCCCGTACGGATAAGGGCGCGCACAGGGAAATGACGCATGGCTTTAGAACCCAAACGGCTGAAGGCCGTTGTTTTTGATTATGGCAACACGCTGGTCCCGTTCGGGTGCCGCGAGATCGCGCGGCTGGACGCCGCGCTGAGCCGTGGATTGGCGCGGCACTATCCGGCGCCGGAAGAGGCGCGCGTTGCGGCAATCCGCGACAGGAACCGCATGGCGCCGTATGCGGGCAATCCGCCGATATGCCGGGAGAACGATTTGCGCGAGATTACCATTGGGATGGTAAAGGAACTCTACGGCTGCGACCCGTCCGAGGAAGTGATTGCGGACTTGTTGCGCGTGCGGCACGAGGCATTTCTCTCGGTGTTGGAAACGCCGGACTACGCGCGCGGCGTATTGGAGCGCCTGCGCGAACGGCGGAGTCTCGCCTTGGTGTCCAACTATCCCAATGGCGCGGCCATCCGCGAAGGACTGAACCGCAGCGGTCTCGCGGGCTACTTCAAGGCCGTGGTTGTCTCCGGCGACATGGGATTCTGCAAGCCGCACCCGAAGGTGTTTCGCGTGGCGCTCGAAGCGTTGGCCCTGGGGCCGCGGGAAGCCGTTTACGTCGGCGACAATTGGCTTGCGGATGTGCAGGGGGCCAAGCGCGCGGGAATGGCGATGATCCACACGGTGCAATGGGAAACGCCGGAGCAATTTGACCGGCGCCCGGATGACCTCGCGCCAGATGCGGTCATCCATCACCTGACGGAACTGGAGCCGCTCCTGGCGGAATAGGCAAGACCGCATGACCTCGTCGCACAACGTCGATACCGGAACGGCAGCGAACCTCTGTCCGCACTTCGGCGTATGCGGAGGCTGCACCGCCCAGGATATGCCTTACGCCGACCAACTGGCTGCAAAACAAGCGGACTTGGAGATGCTGTTCTCCGGTTTCTGGCCGTTTCCCATCCCGGTCATGCCTTCGCCGGTGATCTGGCACTACCGCAACAAAGTGGACCCCACGTTCGCACGAAGACGTTACGAGACGCCGCCACCGCCCGGCTTCGTGCGCGAGACGGTGCTCGGTTTCAAGCAGCGCGGGCGCTGGTTCGCTCCGCTGGACATCCAGGAATGCCGGATTGGCCCGCGCGGGCTGGACGCGCTGGCCGCCGCCGTGCGCGCGTGGGCACAAGAACAGGGCCTGCGCGCTTGGGACGCCCGGAGCCACGACGGCACGCTGCGGGCGTTGCTCGTGCGGGAGAGTTGCCGCACGGGCGAGCGCATGGTCATGCTGCTGACCATCGGCGAGCCCTTTGACAAAGACTCGTTCGTGCGGGCGGTCCTGAGCGTGTATCCCGCGGCGAGCATCCAGCATGGCGTACACCGGGGTTCTGCGGACGGGTCGTTGCCGGAGCGCGTGGAAGTGCTCTATGGCGCGGCCCACATCCGCGAGCGCCTGTGTATCCCGGACCCAACGGGCGCGCGCGACCTCGTGTTCCGCATATCGCCTGCAAGTTTCTTCCAGACCAATTCCCTCGCCGCCGAGCGGCTGTACGGCGCCGTGCGCGCCCACATCCGTGACTGGGCGCCGCGGTTCCTCTTCGACCTCTACGGCGGGGCGGGCGGATTCGCGCTGGCCTGCGCGGACCTTGCCGAGCGCGTCTGGTCCGTCGAAAGCGTAGGCTCGGCCACCGCGGACGGCATCGAAAACGCGCGGCGAAACGGTGTCGCAAATACCAATTTCGTCACCGCCGACACGAAGCAGTACCTGGCGGGACTGGAACGGGCAGGTGGCCTGCCGCCGGAGAGCGCGGTCATGGCCGACCCGCCACGCGCGGGGCTGCAAGCCAAGGTAGTAAAGAGACTGCGCGCGTTGCGCGCCCCGCTGCTCGTCTACGTGTCGTGCAATCCGCGGGAACTGGCGCGGGAACTGCCGGACCTGCTCAAGACGTACCGGCTCCGCACCCTGGAAGCGCTGGACCTGTTCCCTCACACGCCGCACGTCGAAGCGGTTGCCGTCTTTGAGCTCGTCTGAGCGTGCGCATCGCCGCCGTGCGCCTCTCGCTCAGGAAGACCGCCGCGACTTCTCCGCGAAGGAAGCCTGCTGCGGGTAATTCTTGCTGTTCGAAACGGTAGTCAGCTCTTCGAGCAGTTCGCGCTGGCGCCGGCTGAGTTTGACGGGAGTCTCGACCACGACGCGCACGATTTGGTCGCCTTGCTGGTAGCCGCGCAGGTCGGGCAGGCCATAGCCGCGCAGGCGCAGGTCGG
>JAGMZX010000268.1 GCA_018005585.1 Candidatus Hydrogenedentota bacterium
CGAATTTCGGGTCGAACCAAGCGCCCGCGTCCATCGCCTTCATTTCCGCCAGCGTCAAGTCGCAGACGTTCGCCTTGACCCCCGTCGTGCGCTCCGTATCGTCGTCATGAATGACGACTATCTCGTTGTCCTTCGTCAGCGTACAGTCCAACTCGAACCAATCGGCGCCCATGTCGATGGCGGCGCGAAACGAGGATGCCGTGTTCTCCGGCGCATATGCGCTCGCGCCCCGGTGCGCAATTACCTCGACCTTCCCACGCGGCCCCTCCGGCTTTCGCGCCGTGGAGCAGCCCGCCCCGGCAACCAGTCCCGCTACTGCTATGTACATGATCGCTTTCATCATCCCTTCAGCTTTTCCATGTTCTGGGAGCATTTCCCGCCCGCGAAACGGCGCAAGTATAAACGAGTGACGGCAGCGAATGCACTGGTGGGCGCCGCGCGGCCCTTCCAAAGGAATATCGCCGCACGATTGATGTTATCACTGACGCGGCCTAAAATAGGGGTTTCTGAAACATGTCGCGCCCAACCATCGCGGACTGTGCGGCGCGAAAAACAACCAAGACCGCGAAAGTTGCCAGAAGTCGTGAGCACGGAACGCAGAAAAGGTCTGGTCGAGGACACGAGCCTTCAAGAGTGGCTTGAAGCACTGGATTCTCTCATTGCCCGTGAGGGTCGCGAGGCAGTGGGCGCGCTTCTGCAAAAGCTCCACCAGCACGCCGAAATCGAGGGCGTTGACTTGCCGTTCAGCGCAAACACCCCCTATGTCAACACGATCCCTGTCGATGCGCAGCCGCCCTATCCCGGCGACCGCGAACTCGAACGGGCGAACAAGTCCATCATCCGATGGAACGCGATGGCGATGGTCGTGCGCGCCAACCGCGAGTCCGACGGCATCGGCGGGCACATTTCGACCTATGCATCGGCCGCGACACTCTACGAAGTGGGGTTTAACCACTTTTTCCGCGCTAGAAACGGCGATTACGGCGGCGACCAGGTCTACTTCCAGGGCCACGCCGCCCCCGGCATCTACGCGCGCGCGTTTCTCGAAGGGCGCCTGACGCAGGAGCAACTCAATCACTTCCGCCGCGAACTCAGGCCGGGCGGCGGCCTTTCTTCGTATCCCCACCCCTGGCTCCAGCCTGATTTTTGGGAGTTTCCCACGGTTTCCATGGGGCTCGGCCCCATCATGGGCATCTATCAGGCGCGATTCAACCGCTATCTCGAAAACCGGGGCCTGAAGCCGCGCAACGGCGGCAAGGTGTGGTGTTTTCTTGGCGACGGCGAATGCGACGAGCCGGAAACGCTTGGCGCAATAACGCTCGCCTCGAGGGAACGCCTCGACAACCTGGTCTTCGTCGTCAACTGCAACCTGCAACGGCTGGACGGGCCCGTGCGCGGCAACGGCAAGATCATCCAGGAACTCGAAGCCGCTTTCCGCGGCGCCGGATGGAACGTCATCAAGGTTATCTGGGGCAGCGACTGGGATCCCATCTTCGCGAACGACGCGGACAACGTGCTCGTCAAGGCCATGGGCGAGGCCGTAGACGGCCTGTTCCAGAAGTTCAGCGTCGAGTCCGGCGAATTCATCCGCCAGACGCTGCGCGCGATCGATCCGCGCATCGCGCAACTGGTCGCGCACCTGAACGACGAGCAGTTGCGCAAGCTGAAGCGCGGCGGACATGACCCCGCCAAGGTCTATGCCGCGTATCGCGCCGCCGTGCATCATGAAGGCGCGCCAACGGTCATCCTCGCAAAGACGGTAAAAGGCTATGGTCTCGGTGAAAGCGGCGAAGGCAAGAACATCACGCACCAGCAGAAGAAACTGAATGAGGACGAACTGCGCGAATTCCGCAGCCGGTTCGGCATCCCCATTTCCGATGAGCAGGTCGCCTATGCGCCGTTCTACAGGCCGCCGGAAGACGGCCCGAACATGCGCTACCTGCGGGAACGACGCGAAGCGCTGGGCGGCTACATTCCCGCGCGGACGGTGCACGCCGCCACGCTCGCGCCGCCGCCGGAACGACTCTTCGCCGAGTTTCGCGCGGGCAACGAACGTCCGGTATCGACCACGATGGTGTTCGTGCGCATTCTCGCCCATTTGCTCCGCGACAAGGAACTGGGCAAATACATCGTGCCCATCGTGCCGGACGAAGCGCGCACCTTTGGCATGGACGGACTCTTCCGGCAGATCGGCATCTACTCCTCCATTGGCCAGGTCTACGAGCCGGTCGACGCTGATAATGTGCTCTATTACAAGGAAGCCACGGACGGGCAGATACTCGAAGAGGGCATCACCGAAGCGGGCTCGATGTCCTCCTTCATAGCGGCGGGCACGGCCTACGCCACACACGGCATTCCCATGATCCCGTTTTTTATCTACTACTCGATGTTCGGGCTTCAGCGCGTCGGTGATCTTGTCTGGGCCGCGGGAGATATGCGCTGCAAGGGATTCCTCATCGGCGGCACTGCCGGAAGAACCACGCTCGCGGGCGAAGGCCTCCAGCACCAGGACGGCCACTCCCACGTGCTGGCCATGACCGTGCCCAACCTCAAAGCATACGACGCAGCCTTCGCCTTCGAACTCGCCGCTATCGTCCGCGACGGCATCCGCAGGATGTACCAGGAGCGCGAAGACGTGTTCTATTACCTCACGGTTGGCAACGAGAACTATCCGATGCCGCCCATGCCGGACGGCGACGCCGTCGAGGACGGCATCCTGCGCGGCATGTACAAGTTCCGCGCTTCCCCCCGGAAAGACCTCCCGCTCCGGGCGCAATTGCTCGGCAGCGGCGCGATCATGAACGAAACGCTGAAGGCGCAGGCCATGCTGGAACAATACGGCGTGGCGGCGGACTGCTGGAGCGTCACGAGCTACAAGGAACTGCGCAACGACGCCCTGGACGCCGACCGCCACAACCTGCTGCATCCGGACGGGCAACGCCGCATACCTTACGTGACGCAATGCCTGCGGAACGAAGAAGGCGTTGTCGTGGCGGCTTCCGACTACATGAAACTGTTGCCTGACGGTCTGGCCAGATGGGTGCCGCACCGCATGGTCAGCCTTGGCACGGACGGGTTCGGCAGGAGTGAATCGCGCGAGAGCCTGCGCACGCATTTCGAAGTGGACGCGCGTTTCATCACCGCGGCCGCGCTAAGCGCCCTCGCTCAGGAAGGACAGCTCGCGCCCGAGGCCGTCGCGCGCGCCTTCGCCGGACTCGAGATCGACCCTGACAAAGTCAATCCAAGGACCGCATGAAGGGAGTCTGTTCATGCATACCGAATTCAAGCTGCCGGAACTGGGCGAGAATATCGTTTCAGGAACCATTGCGCGCGTGCTCGTGAAGGCCGGCGACATCGTAGACGAGGGTCAGCCGCTCATCGAGATCGAGACCGACAAGGCCGTGGCTGAGATTCCGAGTCCCACCGCGGGCACAATCACCGAGATCCGCGTCAGCGAAGGCCAGAAGGTCGAAGTCGGGCAGGTGCTCCTGCTGCTGGACACCGAGGCATCGCCTGCTGAAAAGCCTGCCCGGTGCGATGCCGCAAAGACGCCGCCGAAACTCGAAGTGGTCGAGCGCCCGCCCGCGGCGAAAGAAGCGCAGACCCCGCCTGCCCCCGCGTTACGGGCCCGTCCTGTCGCTCGGCCCGCCGCCAATGCGCGCGGCGGCGCCGTAGCCTCGCCCGCGGTGCGGCGGCTGGCCCGCGAGCTGGGCGTGAGCATCAATGACGTGCCCGCTTCCGACCCCGCGGGACGCGTCTCCGCGGATGACGTTCGCCGTTTCGCGGA
>JAGMZX010000269.1 GCA_018005585.1 Candidatus Hydrogenedentota bacterium
CCCGTCCGTGAAATGGAATGCGGCGATTTGGGCAATGCGGTTGCCGCCCAGCGCGGCCTGGTCGACGTTCTGATAACCAAGGCTGATCGACGCGATGCCCGCTTGCGCCAGTGTGATGAGTTCGCCGTCCTCAGAGATGCCGTTTCCGTCGTCGCGCCAGAGCAGCAGTCTGTCGAAATTGCGGTCCAAATCATCAATGACGCCGTCGGCGTTTGAATCGAGCTTGCGCAGTTCCTCGAAGCCGTTGGCGGCGCCGCGCTGCTCGCCGAAAAGCTCGCCGCCGCCGGCGATGCGTCCGTCGCTGTCGCGGTCAAGCGCAAGGAAGGCGTCGCCGCCGGTGACGAAGGCCGTGCGCACCGGTTGCCCGTTGCCGAGCAGGTCAAAGCGCGCGCCGTCCGTGTAGCTGGTCAGTTCAATGCCATCGCCGTCCAGGTCAAGGATGAGCGGGTCGCCCTGCTGCACCTCGCCCTGCGTTGCGGAAACCTCGATGCTCATTTCGAAGGTGAACCGGAATTCGAGCTGTACTTGCCGGGCCTGCGCGCCGTCCGCCGGCGCGCCGGCGCCCTGGCCGCCAGACAATTCCGCAAGCAGGTTCTCCAGCAACTGGCGGACCATGTCGCCGGGCGCGTTTTCCTCCGTGTCATTGGCGAAGAACGTTCCGAGGAACTCAAAGACCTCGTTGAACATTTCGCCCGCAAGGCCCAGCAGCCGTTGCGCCAGTTCCGCGAAACGCCCGAACAATCCGCCGTCCTCGATGGTGTTCCCGGCAGCCGACGCAAAGCCTTCGAGGGCGGAGACAGAAAGCGACATCGAGAGTTCAAAGCGGGCGGCCACTTCGCGGCTCAACTCCGTGAGGGTTGCCTCTTTGTTGCCCGGGGCGCGCCCGGCCAACGCGGCCGTGCGCTGCGTGAACGCAGTCACCGCTTCGACTCGGGTGTTGAAAAGGAAATCGAATTCAAGCTGCTGGCCCGCGGAGGGCGCCGCGGTGGGTGTCGCGCCGGAGGGCGGCTGGCCCGGCCTTGCCTTGGGCGGATGGTAGACCGCTGCTTCAAAGGCGCGCGCGACCGCCGCTTCCCGGCTGTGGCCGAGCGCGGAGGACACACCACTCGCGGATAATGCGTGATTTGCGCGCGGTGCGGGCGTCAACTGACGGAGGCGCCCCGCAGGACCGCCCGCATCAGACGCCGGGGATATCACTTGTCCTGGCCCTAAAACCGAAGAAATTCCCATTGCAGCCCCTCCGGACCACGAAGGTCGCTGGGTCCGAATCCGTCGCACTCTGTTCATCGGCGGCGGTGACGGGATCTTTAGCGCAATCGGTTGTTCTGGCGGCCGGGCGCCGGCTCCCGGCCGAGTCGTGACCTTGAACCAGCAGGGCGATTCTCGCGCTTTGCCTGAATACTTGACATTTCGCTGTGAATGGGTCAGGATATTTTCACTTGGAGCAACGTGGGATGCGCCGCGGTTCCCGTAGCCGGGGGTTGCGGCCAGAGTGTGTGAAGGCTTTCAAAACGTGAGGGACGTAACATGACTAGCAGATTCGCAGCAATCGCTATCTTTGCCCTGCTGTTGGGGCTGGTGTCCTTTCCGGCGGCGGCAGACCCCGGCGATGTCTCGATGCCGGACGATGCGCTTGAGGCCGCCGTCGAGCTCATCATCGGCGACGATGGGATTGCGGATGCCGTGGATGGCAACTGGCTGATAGGCGATGGCGGTTCGAGCGCCGGGCCGGGCGCAAACGACCCGGACGGTCTAATCGAACTCGGGGTTGAGGCGGGCACGTTGAACGCTGTTGTTGGAGTGACGGACCTGACGGGGCTTGAGGCGGCGACGAACCTCGAACTCCTCGTCATGGCTCTGGGCACCATAGGTGACCTTACCCCGCTCAAGGACCTGACAAGCCTGCTAGGGGTTCTCATGTTCAATTGCGGCATAACAGACGCGCGCGTTACGGAATTGCTCTCAGGCGCCGCAAATCCGGTGGTGTTATTCTTCGCGAACGTCGGGGAATCGCTCGGCGACGAGAATAGCGTCGGGACCACCGGCCTCAACGCGATTGGCGCGAAGGGCGGGGTTATTGAACTCAGTATAGGCCAGAATGGTTCAGATATCGACATTTCTGGCCTCGCCGGCCTGCCGCTCGGCAGTAGTGATCTGATAGACGTTGGCCTGGAACTGCACGGAAATACCATCACGGCCGGATTGACCGCCCTCGAGACGCTTACGGACCTGTTTCGTCTCGACCTGACGGATACGGGGCTGGATGACACGGAATTGGCTTCCGTTGACTGGTCCCAGCTTACCGGCCTGACCAATGAATTGTACCTGGACGCGAACCAGATTACGGATATCACGCCGCTGGCGGGCCTCGGCGCCACGCTGCAGGGGCTTCTTAGCCTGTCCGGCAACAATATCAGCACGGGGCTTGATGCGCTGGAATCCTTGACCGCGCTTCAGATTCTCAACCTTGCCGCAAACGCCATGGACGATGCGGCCTTGGCCGCGGCGGATTGGTCGCAAATGGCCGCGCTGACCGAGATTTATTTCACGCAGAACGCGATTACGGATATCACGCCGCTGCTCGGTCTCATCGGCGCGGCTGCCCCGGGCTTGTCTATTGACCTGACGAACAACCCCCTGGACACGGAGTCCGTCTGTGATGACATTCCGGCGCTTGAAGCGGCGGGTTTCATCGTAACCCAGAACGCCGAACCCTGTGGGCCAACGCTGACCTTGAACGTGGTAGGCACCGGCAACATCACGCCGGGCCCCGGTAGCCAACGTTATCTCCCGGGCGCGGGAGTCAGCCTCCGGGCCGACCTGATTGACGGCAGCGGCTATGCCTTTGACGGCTGGTACGACACGACGGATGGCGCGCCCGGCACCTTGATTTCGCGGGACCAGAACACGGCCGTCACTGTGACCGAAGATATCACCATCGACGCCGTGTTCGTGAACACGGGCGTCTTCAATCTGACCGTTGGCATCGACGGCGCGAGCACGGGAAGCGGCTCGATAGGCGGCGACATTCTTGCGCCGGGTGTATATGCGTTTGTCGCGGGCCGCAACGCGAACCTGGGCGTGTTCCCGTCCGCCGGCAGTTTCTTCGGCGGCTGGACCGGCGACTATGTGGGCTACGACCCGTTTATCAGCGTCACCATGGATGCGGACAAGGCCGTCACGGCGCTGTTCACTAACAGCGGTCACATCCTGACCATTGCCGTGGCGACGGAAGGTAGTGCGGACCCGCCCCAAGGCTACACGAACCCCTTCCCCGCGGACCATGCTTTTGCCGATGGCACCGTGGTGACCGTGATTGCCTTCGCGACGGATCCGGGCTGGCGGTTTACCCGTTGGGATGACGGCACGAAGGCGGATGTATTTACGTCGGAAATCACGGTCGGGCCGCTTACGGCCGACCGGACCATCACGGCCTATTTTGAGCCGGTCGATTTCTTGACCCTGACCATGATTCGCACGGGAGACGGCACCACCATTCCGCCCTCGGCACCTGCCCCCGGAACCGACCATCTGGTTCTGCCCGGACAACTGGTGTCCGTGGAAGCGATTCCCGACCCCGGCAACGTGTTTCTCAATTGGGACGGCGTGCCCCCGGGGTTCTCGCCGACGGCCCCTTCCTTCTCGTTCACGATTGAGTCTGACACTACTCTGACGGCGAATTTCGCGCCGGGGGATACCGTGCTGGTGATAACGGACCCCGTCGGCAACGGCACGACCGACCCAGCCACGGGCATTTATGATT
>JAGMZX010000270.1 GCA_018005585.1 Candidatus Hydrogenedentota bacterium
CCGGAAGTCCCTTTTCACTTGCGGATTTTACCGGTTTCTGCTATCTTGACGGAGTAGAAGGGAAAGCGTGATGCAGAGGCGGGGGGTGTGTCATGTCCGTGCGCGTTTGGCGTATTTGCGTGGCGGGATGCCTGGTTTTCCTGAGCATGTTCTGGGGTGAAGATGCGGCGTCCGCGGTTTGGTACGTGGACGCCGGCGCTCCCGGCCCGCAGGACGGCACGACGTGGACCCAGGCATTCCATTCGCTCCAGGCGGGAGTGAATGCGGCGTCCGCCGCGGGCGGGGGCGATGTCTGGGTGGCGGAGGGCACGTACCGGTCAACGGCGAATACGGTATTGACGATGGCGCCGGGCGTGCGTCTTTACGGCGGGTTCGCGGGCGGCGAAACGGCCTTGGAGGAACGGGACTGGGTTGCGTACCCTGCGGTGATCGACGGCCAGAGCATGCGCCGCTGCGTCGTGGGCGCGGACAACGCCACGCTGGACGGGTTCACGATTACATGGGGCTGGGCGCAGAACGGTGCGGGGATGTACAACGATTCCGTGTCGCCGGTTGTGGTGCACTGCCTGTTCACCCATAATCATGCAGGAAGCGCAGGTCCCGTTTTCTCCACGGGCGGCGGCGGCGGGATGTATAACCAGTACGGCGCGCCTGTGGTGGACCAGTGCATTTTTGACGATAACCAGGGGGCGGTCGTCGGTGGCGGAATGTGCAACATATGGTCCGCCGTAACGGTCACGAACTGCACGTTTGCCGGCAATCAGGCATCCGTCGGGGCCGGGCTGGTCTGCGGCGAGGGTTTGCCGACGGTGGAAGGGTGCGTGTTCGGGCATAACGACGCCTGGTATGGCGGGGGCATTGCCAGCGTGGAGGCGCCCACGCGTATCGTGGATTGCGTGTTTTTCGCCAACAGCGCCAATACGGGCGGCGGGCTGGATATTTCCAGCGGGGCGCCGGCCCTGCTGAACTGCACGTTTGTCGGCAACAAGGCCGATTACGGGGGTGGCCTGCGCAACGACAGCGGGGAGGTGACGCTCACGAATTGCGTCCTCGCGTATAACGAAGCCGCCGAAGCCCACGGCGCGTTCAGCAACGCCGGTTCGCTCGCGCTGATGAATTGCGCCGTGGCGATGAACAGCGAACCCTGCCGGGACGGCGCTCAGGTCAGCGCAGGCCCGCTCGTCCTCGCGAATTGCATCGTTTGGGGCAATGACCCCGTTGTCCTGCCGGCGTTCGGCACGGATGCGGCTGTCAGTTATTCCCTCGTGGAAGGGGGGTGGCCCGGTATCGGCAATCTGGATGCGTTCCCTCATTTCATCGAGCCGCTGCGCTACGATTTCCGCTTGTTGCCGGGCTCACCGGGCGTGGACAGCGGCACGGCGGAGGACGCACCCGCCGCGGACCTTGCCGGCGCGGCGCGGCCCCAGGGCGCGGGTGTGGACATGGGGGCCTATGAACTCACGCCGCTGCCGGACCGCGACGGCGACGGCATGCCGGACCTTTGGGAGTCGGCGCGCGGCCTGAACCCGGACGACCCGAGCGACGGCGGCACGGACGCCGACGGGGACGGGATGCGCAACCTGCGCGAGTACCTGTACGGCGCGGACCCGCATGTTGCGGACACGGACGGGGACGGACGAACGGACCGGGAAGAGGTTGCCGCAGACACGAGCCCGCGCCTGCCCAATTTCTGCTATGTCAGGGCGTCTGCTGCCGGAGGCGAGGGCACCGGCGCATCCTGGGCAGATGCGTTTCAGACCCTGCAAATGGCCGCGGACACGCTGCGCTGGGCGGGCGGGGGCGAGGCGTGGGTGGCGTCGGGACGGTACACGGCGGATACGGACCCCGTGCTGCGGCTGCGCCACGGCGTGCGCGTCTACGGCGGGTTCGCGGGTGGCGAGACCCGCCGCGAGGAGCGGAACTGGACCTTCCAGCGGACGATTATCGACGGCGAAGGCAGCAGGCGCTGCGTAATCGGCGCGGACGACTCGGTCTTCGACGGATGTGTCGTCCGGCGCGGCGCGGCCCAGCGCGGCGCGGGCATGCACAACGGCGCGGGCGCGCCGGTCATCGCGAATTGCACGTTCGAGGACAACATAGCGGGTTACGCCGGCGGCGGAATGCTCAACGCATGCGCATCGGCGGCCGTGGCCAATTGTATCTTCACGGGCAATGCCGCGGATTTGGGCGGGTCGCTCTTCAACGGCGATGAATGGGGCGAGCCGGCTTTGCCCCGTTTCGTCAACTGCGTGTTCTTCGGAAACGAGGCCGAACTCGGCAGCGTTGCCTACAACCTGTACGGCGCACCCGCGTTCCTCAGTTGCACCCTGACCGGAAACCGGGGCCTGTCCGGCGCACTTTACAACAATGAGGCCGCGCCGGCCCTGACGAACTGCATTCTCTGGGGCAACGGCCCAAACGCCATGACCAGCGAGCGGAGCCAGGTCGCTGTCGACCACTCCTGCGTCCAGGGCGGCTACGCCGGGACCGGCAATCTGGACGCGTACCCCTGTCTGCGCGACCCGGCCCGGGGCGATTTCCGCCTGCTGCCCTGTTCGCCGTGCGTGGACGCCGGGGCAAGCGCGGGCGCGCCCGAAACGGACCGGGCGGGCGTGCCGCGGCCGCAGGGCGCGGGCGTCGACATGGGCGCGCACGAATTGGCCGCGGGAGCGGATTCAGACGGCGACGGGATGTCGAACGACTGGGAAACGGCGCACGGCCTGAACCCGCATGACGCGGCGGATGCAGAAGCGGACCCGGACGGCGACGGCCTGGACAATCTTGGGGAATATCGGCACGGCGCGGACCCGCGCGCCGCGGATACGGACGGCGACGGGCGCGCCGACGGCGATGAGGCCGGGCAGGGCACGAGCCTGCTGCTGGCCAATTTCTGTCATGTGAGCCGTGCAAATGTCTCCGGCGTCGCGGACGGGCGCACGTGGGCCACCGCCTATGCCTCGCTGCAGGAGGCGGTCGACGCCGTGTCGTATGCCGGCGGCGGCGAGGTCTGGGTGGCGGCGGGGACCTACCAGGAGAAGAGGGGCGCGGTGTTGTGCATGGCCGAGGATGTGCACCTGTACGGCGGTTTTGCGGGAACGGAAACTTCTTTGGAAGAACGGGACTGGCTGGCCAATGCGCCGGTCATCGACGGGCGCCGCGCGCAGCGCTGCGTCATCGGAGCAAACGGCGCCACGCTCGACGGGTTCACCATCACGCGGGGCAACGCGGAGAACGGCGCGGGCATGTACAACCCGCGCGTATGGCCGGAGGTCGCGAATTGCATCTTCGCGGAAAACGCGGCGTCCGGCAACGGCGGCGGCATGTATAACGAAGAGGCGTGGCCGGCGCTACGGGGCTGCACCTTTACGGACAACACGGCGGACGGCGGCGGGGCTGTGTTCATCAAAGGGGGCTTTCCGCTCTTTGACGACTGCGTGTTCACGCGCAATCACGCGACGTCGGGGAACGGCGGCGCCTTGTACGCCATGGCCGCCTCGTTGATCGCCGGAAATTGCGTGTTCACGGAGAACACGGCGACGCGCAGCGGCGGCGGCATGCACAACTACCGCACGGAGCCGCTGGTTATCGGCTGCACGTTCGCGCGGAATACCGCATACGATTCGGGCGGCGGCATGTACAACACCCTCGAATCGGACCAGATGCTCGAAGGCATCGTCAATTGCGTTTTCGCGAACAATCTCGCGATGACCGG
>JAGMZX010000271.1 GCA_018005585.1 Candidatus Hydrogenedentota bacterium
GCGAAGGCGAGGGTGAAGGCGAAGGCGAAGGCGAGGGTTAAGGCCAAGGCGAGGGTGAAGGCGAAGGCGAGGGAGAAGGCGAAGGCGAAGGTGAGGGTGAAGGCGAAGGTGAGGGTGAAGGCGAAGGTGAGGGTGAAGGCGAAGGCGAAGGTGAGGGTGAAGGCGAAGGTGAAGGTGAAGGTGAAGGCGAGGAATGTGAAGACGGGTGGCATACGGCCGACCAGGACCACAACACGTTGGTCGCGCTGACCGAACTGCTGCGGGTCATCCAGTTCTACAACTCTGGCGGCTTCCAGTGCGCCGACGACCCGGGCAGCACGGAGGACGGCTATGTGCCGGGTCCGGGCGCAAACCATGACTGTTGTGCTCACGACAGCGATTATTTCCCCAGCGGACCGGACTGGGAGGTGAAACTGACGGAGTTGTTGCGGGTCATTCAATTCTACAATTCGGGCGGCTATCATTACTGTCCGGACGAGGACCCGCCCACCGAAGACGGCTTCTGCCCGGGACAAGCCGGGTAAGACATCGAGCATGCGTTCTTCTGAAGAGGGCGTGGCGGCACTTGCAGGGCTCGCTATGCCCTTGCCGTGCTGATTTCGCTGGACAACGACAGGAAGGACTGCTGTGAGACAAGCCGACACCCGAGCGCAACACGGACCTCAGGACAATCAAGAAAGCATGGATAATCCAGTAATGCTGCCATGTCTTGCGGAGATTGCGTAACGCGGTTCGTGTCGGACCACGCTCTGAATGCAAAAAGCCCCGAATTTGCTAGCGAAAAAACAGTAGGACTGATATAATACGAAGGGTTGGTATGAGGTCGAAGTGTTCACAACGGATGAGGGGTGTGTCGTATGTTATCCCAACTAGTTCGCTCCAATGGCATCAGGGTATTTGTGTTGTTTTTTGCCGCAGCGGCCGGGGCATTTTCTGCGCGGGCGGAATCGCCGGCCATCTCGGCGGAACTCGTGGATGACACGGTAAGGCCGGGCGACCCGAAGGCGGTGGAACCGGAACCTTGGGGGGCGAGCCGGTTGCCCGCGGACCGGTCGGTTTTCCAGCCTGTGCCGATGCCGGACCCGAAGCCCGTGCGCAGCGCCATACCTGAAACGCAGGTCACGGTCTACGACGTGGCGACGGGGGAAGCCACAATTCTGGACCTGCCGGCGGTCAAAGGGAGCAATGCTGCGCGCACCGAAGGCGACCCGGGCGTCGCCGGCGCTGATGGGCTCTCGGAAGATACGCTGAACATTATCAAGAACTTTTCGGACCTGACGCTCATTGGGACGCCTGAGACCGAGACTTGGCGTCCGAATTGCAAGCTGTTCATGACCTTTCCTGACGGGAACTACGTAGGTTCGGGCACGCTGATAGATCCCAAGCACGTCTTGACCGCGGGGCACTGCGTCCACGAGGGCAGCGGCGGCTCTTGGGCCATGGAGATCACCACCGTGCCGGGATATGAGAACGGCGTGGAGCCTTACGGAAACTCGACGGCAACGAACTATACAACCTGGGTAGCCTGGGCCAGCGACGGCGACTGGAACCACGACATGGCCGTGATCCAGTTGGACCGTCCCGTGGGCGCGATCACGGGTTGGCGCGGTTACGGGTATAACAACACGGATTCGTATTTCACATCGAACACTTTCCACAACGCGGGGTATCCCGCCGAATCCCCCTATGACGGGGAATACCTGTACTACTGGTACGGGCCGTTCGACGCGGTCACCGCGACATTGCTGACCATCGACCGGCTCGCTTACAAAGGCATGAGCGGCAGCGGCGCGTATTACTGGGACGGCGGCAGCAGCCGGACCGTGTACGGTGAACTGTCGCACCGCACCGGCTCGGTCAGCAACTATTGCCGCGTCACACAATCCAAGTACGACTACATAAACGGGAGCCTGATTCCCGGCCACAAACCGGATACGGGGGACCTGACCCCGTTGAATATGTACTGCGAACCGGAGACGGTCACCGCCGGCGACACGCTCACGACTTCCCGCTACAACGTGCTGAATTATTCGGATGGCAATCGCGACGGCGAAGTCTATGTAGACGTTTACCTCTCCCCGGATACGACAATATCGACCTCTGACACGCTGCTGCATGTCGAGGTGTTTTCCTACAACTTCCCCGCCGGGGGGTATGTGACGGTGAACAGCGTCCTGCCCACGATCCCTCTGGCTACGGCGCCCGGCGTGTATTACATCGGCATTATTCTGGATGTAACGGACGCCAACGACTGGAACAACGCGATGTCGCCGCAAGACGTGCGTCAGGTGGCCGTTCAGGCGCCGCCCTGCTCCGATGATGCATACGAAGACGATGACGATGCGGCCAGCGCTTCGCCACTGTCCAACGGTGTGCCGCAGTCGCACAGCATCTGCCCCGTAGGGGACAACGATTGGATGACGTTCACCCTTGGCGAGCCTTCCGATGTGGTGCTCGAAACCGCGGGCCCGGTTTCGGCGGACACCCGGCTCTGGTTGTATGACGCCACGGTCACACAAATCGGCTACGACGACGACAGCGGCGACGGTCTCTACTCGCGCCTCGCGATGCCGGGTCTCGCCGCAGGCGATTACTACGTCCAGGTGGACGAATTTGCCGACAACGCGGAGATCAATGAATACACGATTACCCTCACAGCGACCCCGTCGGGCGGCGAAGGCGAAGGAGAGGGCGAGGGAGAAGGCGAGGGAGAAGGCGAGGGAGAAGGCGAAGGCGAAGGTGAGGGTGAAGGGGAATTCGACGATTGCGACGCTTACATCAACTTCGATGAATTGACGGCCCCGTGCGGGTTCAGCGAAACGACACGCCTGACCGAGGAATATGCATACCTCGGCGTGCACTTCGCCGGGCCGGGCGGCAACGACGGCGGCGCAGTACTGAACGAGTGCGGCTCGTTTGGCGTCACCGGACATACGCCCCCCAACTTCCTGGCCTTCAACTCGACTTCGGGCATGAGCGACGGCGGCATTCCGCAGGGACCGGAGACGGTGACCTTCGATCAGCCCATCGTGTTCTTCGAGGCCGCGTTTGGCTCGTCGATGGCGGGCGAAGTCACGCTGACGGCGTATAACGCCGACGGCGCCTCTGTCGATGACACGACCTTGACGCTGGACCCGGCGCTGCAGCGCGTGGCCGTGATGGGCCGCGGCATTGCGCGCGTGGTATTCAATGCGACGGCCCAGTACTGGGTCGTCGATGATATCTGCATCATCCGCGAGGGTCTGGGCGAAGGCGTATTGGTCCTGTTCGACAGTTGCGGCGGCAGCGATGATTTCGTGACGCCCGCCCTGGCCAATCTCGGTTTCTCGAACGTGACCTTCGTCAATGGCCCGGGCGACTTTGAATTCGCCATTCGAACGGGTGTCTGGGACCTGGTCGTGCTGGACGAGTACAACTGGCCTCTTTCGACCGCGATTATGGATGCGCTCGCGCATTATTACTACTACGGCGGACGCATCATTTTCGCGTCGTGGGACCTGATGGGCTTTTCCGCGCACGACCTCTTGGCCATCATGGGCGTGACCTATGTGAGTTCGTACACCACGCCGGAACCTGTCTTTGCCTGGGTTCCCACGCCGCTTTTTGACACGCCCAACAGCGTGCCGGACCTCGGTTCGTTCGCCAACACGTGTAATACCGATGGCCATCGCGTCGAACCGACTACAGCAACGGCCGTAGCCGGGTAT
>JAGMZX010000272.1 GCA_018005585.1 Candidatus Hydrogenedentota bacterium
GGCGAGGGGGAAGGGGAAGGGGAAGGGGAAGGCGAGGGGGAAGGCGAAGGGGAAGGCGAGGGCGAAGGGGAGCTCTGTGACGGTGTGCTGACCGAGTGTCCCGATTTCGACACACAGGGCGAGGCGCTCTACAATGGCGTATTCGGTTACGACTGGGCCGCCGCGGACCTCGATAACACCGGCCTTGCCGACAGCTGGGAGGCGGCATTGTTCAATGCCGTGCTTTGCGACACCAGCGACCGCCTGAACCGGCAGGCCGTCTGCACGTTTCTCGCGAATCGCGCCGCGTTTCTCAACGAACCAGCCGCCGCGACCTATGGCGGCCAGGCGGATGTCATCGCGGCGTTCCTGACAGCGAGCACCACGTTGCAGGCCGCTATCAGAGCCGAACTGGGCCTGACGGGGAATTACACGGTGGTGGCCGCCGCTGGGAAAGCATCGCTTGAACTCTTTGCGCCGAACGGCGACCTGGACAGCGATATCTGGGTCAATGGCGCCGAGTACGACAATATCCTCGCTGCGGCCCGCCCGCGCGCCGACTATGTCTACGTCGCGCGCAACCCGCTGTTGCATGGCTCCGAAGACCCGGATGCGGAAGTGCCGCTTGCGAGCGGCCTGGGGCTTGCCGCCCTGGCCGGGCTTGTGGCCCTGGCCGCGAGACGCGTCTCGAAGCGGTAACGGCGGCTCGCGCCCCCGAAGAAAGAGAGAGGCCGTGAAATGACGCGTTGCGTCTCAGAACGGCTCGGCGAGGCGGTGGACCGTGCCGCAGGTCAGGATCGTCGCGCCACGGGGGTGCTTGCGCGTGATGAGTTGGTCGCCTTCCTCCAGGTCTATGTACTGGGTGGACGAGTCAAAGGCGAGGATTGCCGGCCCGCGCGTGACCAAAACGCGCACCTGAACCGAATCCGGCACCACCAGATGATTGGTGTGCTCGCTGGTGGCCTTGAACGCGATCCCAATACCCTGCGTGAACGCGCACCGCGTGATCTTGTTGAAGTACGCCGTGCTGCCGAAAGGCGTGCACAACACCAGACCGTCGCCTAGAATCTCGATGCCTTCCTCGTACGGATAGTCGTTGAGCCAGAGGCGAAAACGTACGGCGCTGTTGATGCGCCCCTTGTGTACATTGATTTCGTTCAGCGCGGTGACATAGCAGTCGGGCTCGCTTTCGCCGCGGCGTTGAATCGCGCATTCGACTTTCGTGTACTTCGTATGCAGGAGCGAGCCGTTGGCCAGATGCTGGATCACCTCGGCCGCGGGATGGCGAATGCAGCGTTTGCCCCGCATACTGTTCAGGATTGGCGCTTTCGGCACGCCCGGCCACGCCAATTCCGCGGCGAGCAGCGTGCCGTCGCCGCCATAGGAAACAACGATATCCGGGTCCGTATCCACACGGACCAGATTCGCATGTTTGGCCACCTCTTTTTCGAGGTCGCGCGCTTGCGCGCCAAACAACAATACTCTCTGTGCGTTATTCTTGGTACTTGGCATATGCGTGCAAGAACGGCAGACTGAAAAATCACAAACTCACGGCGATGCGCTCCTCGCGCGTTATTATAGCACGGTTCTAAAAGACGCGTGTCGAGAACCTTCGGCCCGCGAGGAATACGCCCGCCACCAGCAGCATGAGCAGCACGCTGTAGGCCGACGCGCCGGTGATCAGGCTGTCATGCAGAATCTCGCCAATCTTGACGGAAACCGGCTTGTTCGCAGCCGTGCAAAGCAGGATGGACGCGACGAACTCGCCCAGGCTCGTGGCGAACACGAGCGCCGTTGCGGCGGCGATGGCCGGGGCGAGCAACGGAAGGACGATCCGGCGGAAGCAATACGCCCGGGACGCGCCGAGCGTCTGCCCTGCTTCGAGGAGCGCGGCGTCGAAAGGCTCGATGGCCGCGGCGGCCATCCGCGTAAACAAGGGCGCGCCGCGGATGTAATAGGCGATAGGCAGGAGCCAGACCGTGTTCGCCAGAGGGAGCCAAGGGTCGTTGAAAGCCACGATCAGGTTCATGGCGATCACCGTTCCGGGCAGCGCCCAGGGGATCATCACGAGGAAATTGACCACGCCGCGCCACGGGCGCTTCCGGGCAATGAGGTAGGCGGCCGGCGCGCCAATTACGACCACCGCGGCGGTGCCGGCGGCGCTCATCCACAGGCTGTTGCCGATGGGCGCGAGCGCGCCGGAATGGCGAAACACCTCCACATAGTTCATCAACGTGAAACGGGTAGGCACGAGTTGCGTGTTCCATGCCCGGTAATCGATCAACGACAGCCAGATCAGCGCGAGATGCGGCATCAGGAGCAGCCCCGTCGCGCACCAGGCCAGACAGGCCGCTCCGAAGCGTCCCGCGCGCGTGCGCAGCGGCCGCGGCGCGCCTTTCGACGCCGCGCGTCCCGGCTGCCGCGTCCGCCGAAACAGCAGCACGCCCAGCAACGATACCGCCGCGAGGCAAACGCTCAACGTCAGCGCCGCGCCGTCGTCGCCCGCGATGCGCTTGTGATATACCTCGACGCTCAGCATGGGCATATTGCCGCCGAGAAAGAACGGCGCGCTGAACGAAGCCGCGGACGACATGAACGTCAACAGGGCCGCGCTCAGCAGGGCCGGCGACAATTGCGGCAACAGGACGCGAAGGAAGACGCGCACGTGTCCGGATCCGAGCGTGCGGGCCGCCTCCACCTGCGCGTAATCCAGGGATTCCAGCGCGGACGAAACCGTGGCGTAGAAGAAAACGAAGAACGCGTGGGTGTGCACAAGCAGGACGGCCGCGGCGCCGGACAGGGCAATCTCGCCGCCGCCGAACAGGCGCTGGATCATGCGCGGCGCCAAGCCGCCCGGGCCGATGAGAAAATAGAAACTCAGCACGCCGACGAGCGGCGGCAACGCGAAGGGCAGATAGGCCAGAGCCGCCGCAAGAGAACGCCCGCGGAACGCCACGCGCGTGAAGAAAAAGGCGAGCGCCGTTCCCGCGAGACCCGCGCTAAGGACCGAGGCAAGACTAATGAGCAGCGTATTGCGCACGGCCCCGTAACCGGCGCTTTCGCGAATCACCTCGAAGCGCCACGCCCGCCCCGCCTCGAGCAACATGCGCGCGGTCGGATACGCGACGGAAACACCCAGAGCCACCAGGCAAAATAAGAGGACCGCACGGTCGAAACGCCGGATGTCTTGTCTGCTGCGCGCGTTCACGAACGGAGCTTACTTGCCCTTGCTGTCCCCGGCGAGGTCGTGCTCGACGAATTTGTGTACCGCCTTGTGGTCCTCGTCGGAAATGCGGGTGAAGAGGATGGCGACCTGGTAGTGGCCCGCTTCTTCTTCGTGGGGATCGCAGCGGACGACAACGCCGTCCGCATTGATGAAGCGGTCAAAAGGTTTTGGCAGTTCCAGCGCGATCTGCATCCGCGTCATGAGGGCCACTGGCCGGTTCGTGTGGCACAACACACCGTTTGCGCTGATGTTATCCACGTGGTTGAAGACTTCCGGCGCCACGTCGGCCGCGCGCGCGGGCACACTGCTGTGGCTGCGCGGAAACCGGCGGCGGTCACTTTCTGCTGAACTCATGGCGAATCCCCTCG
>JAGMZX010000273.1 GCA_018005585.1 Candidatus Hydrogenedentota bacterium
ATCATGCGCGTGATCCAGCTGTACAACTCGGAAGGTTTCCATTGCGCCGAAGGCACTGAAGACGGATATGCGCCCGGCCCCGGCGAGGCGGGATGCGCCCCGCACGACAGCGATTACATCGCGCAGGACTGGGGCATCAATCTGTCCGAACTGTTGCGGGCGGTGCAGATGTACAACGCGCCCGGCCGCGCCTATCACGTAAGGGAAGGCAGCGAGGACGGGTATGCGCCCGGCGGCGTGGACCTCTACGAAGTGCTGGGAAAATGATCTGACGGAATTCGAGCCTGGCGGGGCGGCCATGAATCCCGTGGCCGCCCCGCTTGTCTTCCCGGGGTGCCTGCCATCTCTTTTCCTCACCGGAGCCGCGCATGCTAGGATGAGGCCGGGCAAGGACCCGGCCCTCAAGAATAACCGGCCCAGCGTACAGGAGAGCAGGCGCTTGAGCACCTTTCCCGGCGATTTCCTCTGGGGAGCGACCGTATCAGCGCACAAGGTCGAAGGCGGCAATTTCGACAACGACTGGTGGCGCTGGGAGCAACGCCCCACGCGGATCGCGGACGGCGCCACGTCCGCCCGGGCCGCGGACCACTTCAACCGATACGAAGAGGATTTCTCGCTCTCGCGCAAACTCGGGTTGAACGCAATGCTGGTCTCGCTCGAATGGAGCCGCATTCAGCCGGTCATCGACGCGTTCGACGAGACGGCCATTGCACATTATGCCGCGGTGTTCGATTGCCTGCGCACCCAGGGGATTGAGCCTGTCTGCGTCTTGCACGATGTGACGCGGCCCGCGTGGTTTGCCAATACGGGCGGCTGGCGCCGCGCTGGGGCAGCCGTCTACTTCGAGCATTATGTCGACCGCGTTGCCGAGGCGCTCGGCCAGAAATGCCGATGGTGGATTCCTATCTATGAGCCCGAGTTTACCCGGTCCATGAGCCATGTCGACCGTCTCTGGCCCGGAGACGCCAAAGCGGGCGGAGACCCGGTTCGCACGATGGCGCAGGCGCATGTCCGGGCCTACCACGCCTTGCACGGCGTGCGGCCCGACGCCATGGTCGGCGTATCCGTCCGTACGGGCATCACGCTGCCCCTGGACGAACACAGTGCGTGGGATGTGCGCGCCGCGCAACGGTTGCGCCACCGGCGGCATCATCACTTTCTCCAAACCCTCAAACTCGAAGACGGCGGCGACTGCCATTATGATTTTCTCGGCATTTCCTATTACGGGCGTCAACTGGTGCGGTTCGCCCCATTCGACGTGCGCCGGCGCTTCGCCCGCGTGGTCGACGGGTCGGGGCGGCCCGTTCCGCCCGATCGCACCCAGGCTGACCCGCGCGGGTTGCGGGAAGTGTTGCTGGAAATGGGCCGTTACGCCGTGCCGATGCTGGTCACGGGCAATGGTATCGCCACGCAGCAGGACGGCGAGCGCTGCGCCTACCTGCTGGAACACCTCTGGGCCTTGCAGCACGCAATGGCGGATGGCGTGAACGTCCGCGGCTATTTCCACAACGCTTTGCTCGACGGTTTCGAATGGACTCTCGGCTACCAGGCCCGGTATGGGCTAATCCATGTGGACCGGGAAACGCAAGCACGCACACCGAACGGCAGCGCATTTCTGTACCAGGACATCTGCCGCACCCGCGAGATTCGCATGGGCGTGCTGTCCAAATTCTGCCCCGGCTGGAAACCACCGGCGCTTGAGGCGGAGTAGAACCATGACCTGCGTGCTGGCCATCGAGGCAGGCGCCACCCGCTGCGCAGCAGGACTCTACACGACGGACGGCCGTTTACTCGCCGAGACCTTCGGCGGACCCTGCAATCCGGTCGCGTACGGTCTGGACAAGACGCTCGCCGAGGTCTCGGCCCTCATGGACTATTTTCGAAAAGAGGGCATCATGACCACCGAGTTGGTCGTGGCCGCGGGCATGGCGGGCGTATTCTCCGCTGCTTGGCGCGATAAGGCCGGCCAAGGCCTTTGCCGGCTCCCCGGCGTGGTCCGCGCGCTCGTTTCGGATGATTTTCACCCCCCGCTCGCGGCGAACGCGCCGGAAGGGCCGGCTGTCCTCGTCATCGCAGGCACCGGTTCCAAAGTCGTCGCTCGAGACGCGAACGGCCGCGAGGCACAAGCCGGCGGGCGGGGCATCCCCTTCGGGGAAGAAGGCAGCGCCTATCAGGTTGCGTTGTCCGCGTTGCGCGCGTGCGCGCACGCCGCCGACGGCGTGGGGCCCGCCACCGCGCTCGTGCAAGTTTTGCCCGAGGCCGCGGGCGCGCCGGACTTCACCGCGTTCACGGCTTGGGCCAACAGCGCCGGAAAGGCCGAGCTCGCCCGCCTCGCTCAGGCGGCTATTCACTGCGCGGAACAGGGCGATCCCGTGGCGATGCGTTGCATCGAAGAACAGGCGGCAAGATTGGCCGCGATGACCGGCGCCGTGCATCGCCGCCTCTGCCTGCCCGATGCGGCGCCCGTGTTTCTCACAGGCGGCCTGTTCGAGCACAGTCCGCTGTACCGTTCCCTGTTCGAGCGGCAGGTCGCGGCCTACGCGCCGTTGCGTGTCCAAGAGCCGTCGCTGCGCGGCCACTGCGCCGTGTTCGAGATGTTCCGCCTGAAAACAAAACCCGGCTGGATCGCGGATGTCTCGCCCCAGCCGGCCCGCACGAGCCTGCTGCCGCCTACCGAACAGACCCGCGACAGCGCAGGCACTATCGACCAGATGACGGCGCGCGAAATCGCGGATGCCATGCACGCCGCGGACCTGGAGGCGGTCCGCGCCGTGGGCGGCCAGACCCTCGTAATCGCGGCGGCAATCGATGCCGCCGCGCAGGCCATTCGCAGCGGCGGGCGTATTATTTATGCAGGCGCGGGCACGAGCGGGAGGCTCGGAGTGCTCGATGCATCGGAGTGCCCCCCCACCTTCGGCGTGGCGCCCACGCGGGTCATCGGGTTGATTGCGGGCGGCGAACAGGCGCTGCGCCACAGCGTCGAAGGCGCGGAAGACGACGCGGACGAGGGCCGCGGCAGCCTTCTGGCGCTTGCCCCGAACACCCGGGACATTGTCGTGGGCATTGCGGCATCGGGGACAACGCCGTACGTGCTGGGCGCGCTTGATGCCGCGCGCCGGGCGGGCGCGCGCACCGTCTTCCTGTGCTGCAATCCTGACGCCGCGGCCCGGGCCGACATGACCATCAAACTCGATACCGGGCCCGAGGTGCTTGCGGGTTCCACGCGCTTGAAGGCCGGCACGGCAACCAAGCTTGTGCTCAATATGATTTCGACCGGCGCTATGGCGCTCGCAGGATACGTGTACGCCGGCCGGATGGTGCACATGCAACCCGGCAACGCGAAGTTGCGCGCGCGCGCCGAACAAATGATTGCAGCGCTGGGCAACGTCAGCCCGGCCAGAGCCGGCGCGCTGCTGGAAAAGGCCGGGAATCGCATCGCCGTGGCCATCCTGATGGCGCGAACGGGCATCGACGCGCGGGACGCGGCGCGCCGCCTCGACGCGGCGGGGGGAAACCTGTCGGACGCGCTCAAGGGATGAATGCTGAACGGTCTCCGCAGGCGCTCC
>JAGMZX010000274.1 GCA_018005585.1 Candidatus Hydrogenedentota bacterium
GCGCCGGCCGGGTACGTCAATCGCGGCATGGCCAGCGACGCGACAAGCTGCCCGGCCGTCGCGGCGACGAGGCCGCGCAGCAGGAACCGGCCGCGCGCGTCTTGTGTGCGGTCTATGGCTTGATACGCGCGCGCGACGATGCCGCCCAGCCCGGTCAGCACCAGCGCCATCCCGAGGATGCCGCCCTTGAACAGGTAGTACATCCACACGTTGTGCACGGTCTGATACGTGGCCTGGCCGTAGGCCACCGTGCTCTGTTTCGCCACCCAGCCCATGCCTTCGAACGAACTGCCCATGCCCGCGCCCGTGATCGGGCTCCGCGCGAAGGCGTCCCACGCGCCGCGCATCTCCTCGACCCGCGCCCGCAGCGAAACCTCGAGGCCGGGCAGCGTCTGCGCCGTGGACTCGTACAGGTGCGCGCCCAGCGCAAACACGGCGAGAACCGCCGCCGCCATGCCGGCAAACGCGACGACCCAGCGCATCCCGCGCGGCAGGCTGATGAAGACGAGGATCGCCAGCGAACACGCAAGCGCGACATACGCGGTGCGCATCATGGTAATCACGATCGCGCAGGCGAATAACCCCAGCAGCGCGCCATACAGCAGCCTCATGCGCGGCGCGGTCTCGCGGCAGCACAGCAGCGCCGCAAGCACGACGAAACAAACCTCGTAGAACATGTGGCCGTTGGGCCGCACCGATTGAAGCAGCCAGGAGCCGAACTGCCGCTGCACGTACTCGCCGTAAACGTTCTGCGTGTTGATGACGTTCCCCGTGACGAGGGTGTAGGCGAAAAAGGCGCACGCCGCGAGCGCGATCACGGCTGTCAGGGCGAGAATGACCCGTGCGTGAAACCAGACCTCGCGTCTTCCCGAGACACACGCCGCAAAAACGAAATACGTGGACAAAAAGACGGGGAAACGGCATTCTTCGATGATCTCGGTGAGATTCATCTGCCGCCACAGGCCCACGGCGGCGATGAACACGAAAAAGAAGCAGTAGAGATAGAAGAAGTAGTGGTAGAGGTCGGGGCGAAGCTTCGCGCGGCCCAGCAACAGCTTCACGGCGAAATGCGCGAGCAGCAGGAAGAGCCAGAGTTCGCGCGGGTGCCATTCGACACCTGACAGCGGGAAAACATGCATGGAACGGAACTGATGGCCCACGATCATCTTGACCAGAAACAGCGAGATGACGAGCCAGGACGGTCCGAAGACCAGAAACACCACAACCGCGGCCCCGATGACCATGGCCGCGCCCGCAAGATACGGGTAGGCGTCCAGACCCAGCCGCGGCGCGAAACGCATCGCGTAGACCGTGACCGCCGCGATGACCACCGCCAGCGCCAGCGCCTGGACCCAACCGCTGACGGACTCGGCCCGGTTTCCGCGCGGCGCTGCGCTCCGCGGGGTATCCTCTCTCTTGTTTGGCATCGGCATGCGCCCACTCCGACGCGGCTGAGCATAATGGGCGGCGCCGGTCCCGCACAAACGCCGCCGCCGCGCGCGGCGGAAGCGTTTGGGTATAATGAGGGTCCGTCACGCATCCGTGACGGGGGAGGCGAACCGTGCGATCCTGGGTTTTCCCTTTGCACGCTGGCGTGATTGCGATGTGTATGGCAGGCTGCGTTCATGGCGTCCGCACGCAGGAGAATCTGTGTTACGCCAAAGCCGGAACGCGCTCGCAGCACCTGACCCTGTTCCTGCCCGAGGGCGGCTTGGAGCGGGGGCCGCGTCCCTGCGTGCTGCTCGTCCACGGCGGCGCATGGACCGGCGGAACGCGCTATCAACTGCGCTGGTACGGGAACCGGCTGGCGGAGGAGGGCTATGTCGCGGCGGCTATCAGCTACCGGAAACTGCCCCGTTACGGATTCCCGGCCTGCGTCGAGGACGCAAAGGCCGCGGTGCGCTGGCTGCGCCTCAATGCGGATGCCTGTGGAATCGACCCCGACCGGATAGCCGCGCTGGGCAATTCCGCGGGCGGACACATCGTCGCCATGCTGGCCGCCACCGGCGCGAAGCCCGCCTTCGAGGGAACGGAGAATCCCGGTCCCTCCAGCCGGATCAGCGCGGCGGTGAGCCTTTATGGCGCGCTCGATCTCACGGAATACAAGCGTCCAACGGGCTGGATCAGCATCGGCGGCATCGCGAAGCGGATGATGCGCCGTTTTGTCGCGAAAGACTACAAAGGCGGCGAAGACCCTTACGTGGTGGCCTCGCCGCTTACCTATTTTGACCAGGACACGGCGCCCATGCTGTTGATTCAGGGCGAGAACGACAATCTCGTCCCCTACGTCGTGGCGCAGCGCGCCTACGAGAAGCTGGAGGAAGCGGGCGTGAAATCGCGGCTGATTTCCGTGCCGGAGCGCGGGCACGCCTTCGATTTCTTCTATCCCCGGAAGCGCAATGAGATTTTCCAGGAAATCCTCGCGTTCCTGAATGAAACCATCGGCCCGCCGGGCGCGCGGGCTGCCGCGCATGAGTAGTCCGGCGCGCCGGTCCCGGCGCAAGCCCGCCCCCGCCGAATACGACGCCTGGGCGCCGTACTACGACCTCATCCACGAAGGGCTGCCGGGCGAAGCCGAGTTCTACGTCGGGCAGGCCGTGCGCATTGGCGGTCCCGTGCTCGAACTGGGCTGTGGCACGGGCCGTCTCGCGATTCCCATGGCGATGTCGGGCGTCGACGTGACCGGACTGGACAATTCGGCGGGCATGCTCGCCCTGTGCAAGGAAAAGGCGCGCCGGATTCGCCGCCTGCCCGGCAAGCTGGACCTGGTGCAGGCGGACATGCGCGATTTTGACCTCGCCGCGGAATTCAAGCTCGTCGTCATGGCCTACCGCACCTTCATGCACCTGCTCACGCCCGCGGACCAGTGCGCGTGCCTGCAGCAGGTGCGCAATCACCTCAGGGATGACGGCGTCTTCATCCTGAACGTGTGGGCGGCGTGGCCGTCGCGCATCGTCGCGGTCCGCGGCATGCACGATCCGGGCGAATTCCTGCTCGCGGGAGAACACCACATACCCGATGCCGGCATCCGGCTTGTCCACCATCACACAGCGGAATACGATGAGGTGCGGCAACTGATCATCGAGCGGCACCGCATCGAGGAATGGGACCACCGCGGACGCCTGCTGCGCGAAGCCGAGTTGCCGCTGGTCCGGGCATGGGTGACGCCGCGCGAGATGGAACACCTGGTCCGGCGCTGCGGTTTCGACATCGAGGCGGTCTTCGGCGATTTCGACTGCCGGCCCCTCGGCCCGGAAGATAACGAGATGATCTGGGTCCTGCGAAGTTCCCGGGGGAAGTCCCTGTAGCCCAAAAACGGCAAAAACCGGGTATTGACAAAGTACCAGACCTCTGCTAGTATGTAGTCATTGAAGTGGTCGTCTCCGGGGTGAGGACGGCCTCATCCCGCCGAAAGTCTATCGGGCTGAGAAGGAGGGGATAATCATGATGCCCGTTAACGCCCCTCTTTGCGTGTGTGCATCATTCGCGCCGTTTGTGCCGGGA
>JAGMZX010000275.1 GCA_018005585.1 Candidatus Hydrogenedentota bacterium
GGTCAGCGCCGCCAGTCCCCAGATAATCAGCGAGACGACGCCGAAAGACCCCGTCCACGGCTCGGCAACCTGGGGGAAGAGATAACTCCACATGCTGATACCGCCGCCCTGCATCTGGCCCAAGAACCCGCCAAGCACTACAGCGGTCACGCCTGCGCTCCTGCGCCGCCGCCAGATCTCGCCCAGGATGATGGACAGAAACACCGACATAACCAAAAATCGCAGAATAAAAGACCGTGCTTCGGCGAAGCGCCGGCCTTCGGAGCCGAAATCGGCGTACCAATCGATGATTATGGGCAAGAAAAGAAGCCCCCAAAGGAGACCCACGATCACGTAGGCCGGCACGCGTCCGAGCGGCAGCAGGCGCGGCAACAGAAATGAGCGCCAACCCTTCTCACCTCCCAGCGCCACCAAGGTGTACACCGTGGCGCCGAGCACATACGTGAGGAGCATGCCCAGAACGAGAATAGTCGTGGGCAGAGCTGCGGTTGTACCCTCCAGGGACTGGCCCAGCTGTTCCATGGTCGGTTTCAGCGCATTGACCAGCGTGCCCATAGCCCAATCAGGCGCGACAATCCCGGTGAACGCGGTGACGGTATACACTACGACGAATAACACGGGGGCAAACAGCGCCGCAACCAGAAAGACAGGCCAAGTCATGGGCTTGGGCGGCTCTGCTGGGGTTGGCGCGGGCGGCGCCTTGCGGGACACGAGCCAGGCGGCGATCCAGGGCAGGTACAACAGGACCAGAAGCACCAGCGAACCGGGCGCGCCTAAGTGGCGGAGCGTGAGCAGGTCGGGGAAGAACAGCACACCCTCGATAAGCCAGCCTGCTCCCAATGTCAACAGAACGAATAGACCAATGCCTCTCTTATCCATGGAAACTCCTGTCTCCCGGGGACAACGGGGGACTCTGCACCCTGACAGAGCGCATACCCTGCCAAATCAGATTCCCGAAATGCAATGCGCCGTGTTCCGTTAGTCCACCTTCGCATACATAACGCAGTTGTTCGCGCAGAGTTTGACAACCACCCCGTCCGCCGCAGCAGCAGCCGGGCAGCGAAAAAACAGTTCCTGCCGCTGGAACGCGCCTACCGACACCGCTGCGCGGCGTGGTTCCACGGTACAGATGCCGCTTTCGGAAGGCGGACCCGCACTGGTTGCGCGCAGGTCGCGATTTCCCCAATAGGCGGGCGCCGCGATGACGTCCACGTAGCCGTCTGCGGGGAGACCCGATTTGTTCTGGACGGCTACGCGAAGCTGGTTCTCCGTGCGAAGCGGCTCCAGAACGAACGCATCTGGTGATTCGAGGAGCGTGTCGCGGTGGGTCACGTCGCCGGCCTTGGCCCAAGCGGCGATCCCCCCCACGCCGCCGCTGTCTCGTTCGCGAAGCACCATGCATTCATACGTTTCCTGGCCGCCCGGTTCCAGGCTGCACACGAACTGCGCGGGCGTCAGGACCCATCCGTCGGACGCCATGAGATAAATTACGGTCTCGACGGGCCGGTCGGCTGCAAAATTCGCGGCGTGAACGGCGATTGGCGTATCCGGCTTGTTCAAGTCGCCATGCAGCGTGAGCGCGAAATCGCGGCCCCGCATTGGGGCCGTGCCCGCGTTGTAGGCCCAGTAACACGTATGGACCGCGTGATTTCCCGTTCCATCCGGCACAGGTTCCCCGGTTTCGCCACGGCCAAAACGTGTTTGTGTCAGGCCCCAGAGACTTTCGATGCCAAAGGGCGGCACTTCCAGGTTCAGCGCGAATTCCGCCGGGGTCAGGGACTGGCGGATGTCGTCAAGGAGGCCGCTGGCGGCCGCTTGGCGCAGCGGCGCAAAAAAGCGCAGGCTGCCGCGCCACACTCGCCCGGTGGATTCATAGCCGCGCACCACAATCCCGTTCACAGGGTGCGGGGCCCGCTTCTCGAACCCGGCTGCGGCATATCCCGCGGGTTTCCACGCCGTGACCACGAAATCGGCGTCGCTGCTTTTGCAGAAAGACAGACGAACGGGCAGATGCCCCGCGTGGATATCGCTCTCCACGACGGCCAGGGGCTCGTTGAACGCCTGCGCCTCAAGCGGCGTCCCTGCCTCGCGCCACGTATCTTCGATGGGCAACAGCGCGTACCGGAACGAAAGGCGCGCCGAAGCGGGGCGCAATGCCTCGTTTGCCGTAACGTCTGCGTCATGAGCAAGCAGCAGCGCGAGCGTGCCGTCCGCTTCCAGGCTGCACAGCGCCGCCCCGCGCGTGAGCAGGGCAAGGCCGCCGGGTTCCCGTTCCGGGATGGAGTCTCCGCTGAATGCGGCCTCCGGAATCGCCAGGACCCCGCGAGCCAGGAGGGACTCCGCGGCCTCGCGCGCGAAATTTGCCGCCTGATTCGCCGTGCCTCCGCCCAGCACGAGCGTGGGCGTCGAGGGGAAGCCGGGAGGAGTGTCGCTGTCATAGAGCAGTGCTGCCGCGCCTTGCTTGAACCGCTCGACAAGCGCCGCGCGCGGCGCTTCGGGCAACTGCTCAAACAGCCGTCTGGTCAAGGCATTCTGTTCCGGGCCGCCGACCGCGATGCGCATGCCCGCGCCGTGCGCCAGGTCGTCGTTGAGTTGCGCAAATTCCGTTCCATCCTGCCAAGGCGCAGTCGCGGGCTGTGGCGCGTCCGGGGTCATCGAAGCGGGGACGCCCCTGCGAACCAGCGCGCGCTGCAAGTGACGCGCGGCGGTTTCGAGCGCCGGGTCCGCGCCGTACACGATTGCGCACGGCAGCAGCGGCGCCGCGCCGTCCTGCCCCACCTGGATGTAGTCGTTGGGCGACACGGCCACCCAGCGCCACGCGGGCGCCAAGGCCGCGCCCGAAGGGTTATCGATGCCTGCGGTGCGGAAATCGAGAACGCCCGGACTGCGCCGGCCCACAATGGCCCCGAAACGTTCGCCAAATACGGGCACGTGCCCGGCGCCGCCCACGGCGAACGTGACGCCGAGCAGACGCGCGGACAGGTCGGCCCCAATCAGCGTGGTTTCACAGTCGATACGCGCGACACCGCGATACAGCGTGAGGCGGCGCACCAGTTTGCCGCCGAGAAAAGGGCTGGTCACCGTCATTTCCTGCATGCCGTCAACGACTACCGTCTCAACGCTCTCAGGGCGTGCCGTCGCATACGCGTTGTCACCCGAGGTCCAACAGTCACGGCCGTCGCCTGTCTTCTCCGGCGTCTCCTGCAGCGCCAGTACATGATTGAGCAGGCCTCGCGCGTATTCCCTGCCCGATGACTTGTTCAAGAGGCTTCGCACCGCGCCGGTGGCTGCGTCCAGAACCAGCAGCCAGCGTTCGTTCTCGATTTGCGGGTCCGGGCGCCGCGACGGCGCGGCGCTGCCCTTGGGGATAACGTAGTAGACGTCGTAGCCGAGCGCGGGCACGTCCCGCGCAACGAATCGAACGCGCCCCTCC
>JAGMZX010000276.1 GCA_018005585.1 Candidatus Hydrogenedentota bacterium
CGCGTTGCGTCCGGAGGAGTACCCGCGCGACGGGCACCCCGAGATAGCGTTCGTCGGGCGGTCGAACGTGGGCAAATCGACCCTGCTGAATGCGCTCCTGAACCGCAGGGGCATCGCGAGAACCAGCAGCACGCCCGGCAAGACGCAGACCATCAACTTTTTCGACATCAACGGCAAGTTCTATTTTGTCGACTTGCCGGGATACGGGTTCGCGAAAGTGCCCAGGCAACTAAAGGAACACTGGCTTCGCGTCATGACCCAGTATCTCCTCGAACGCGCTGCGCTCCGGCTTGTGGTCGCGCTGGTAGACGCGCGCCATGAGGTCTCCCCGAAGGACGCAGACGTGCTTCACCTGCTCGAGGACGCGGAACGGCCCACGCTTGTGGTCGCTACAAAAATCGACAAGCTCAAGCGCGGTCAGCGCAAGCGGCATCTCGACCGTATTCGCGCCGGGCTCGGGCTAGACCAGGATGCGATGGTCGTGCCGTTCTCCGGGGTCACGCGAGAGGGCGCGCCCCAGCTCTGGCGTGTCATCGATACCTTACTTTCGCCCGGTTCGTAGTGGTCCCGCGCCTTGGGACCCTGCGTAAGGAACTGCAAATACTATGAAAGGCAACAAGATGGGTTGGAACAGTAGAGGCATTCAGACGACATAAACGAATGGGAACACAATAACCAGAGACAAGACAGGTTTTTAACCGAAGTACTGCTCAGATGTGAGTAGGTTGTTTTTCGGCGCGGGGAGCGTAGCCGGTTTCACCCACGCCCATTACGAAATCGGGCATAATCACGATGGTGTACAACCTTCTCAGGATATTTCTGAGTCTGGTCATCGCTAATCGGTCCTTTCCCTCAATAACCGCTTCCGAATCAATTATAACATGAAATTCAGAGCATTGCACATACCGCTCCATACGGGCTCTTTCTGGTTTACTTTTGCGCGGGATTGCGCTATGTTCTGATACACGGTGCATAGCACGAAAACGCGAGGTACTTCCCGTGGCAAGGGGCGACCATCTGCGCGTGAAACGGATGCGCGGCTTGTATACGCATCACGGTATCGATATGGGCGATGGCACGGTGGTGCATCTGTCCGGCGAGCCGTTGCGCTGGCGCGATGCGCGCGTGTGCCGGACGCCGCTGGAGGAGTTCCTCAAGGGGTGTGAAGCGCAGGTCGTGCAGCACGGGGACGGCGGCCGCGGCCCGGACGAAGTGGCTCGCACGGCGTTGGCTCATGTGGGTGAAGGGGGGTATGATGTGTGGCGCAACAATTGCGAACATTTCGCGACCTATTGCGCGACGGGCCGGCGCTGGAGCCGTCAGGTCGTGGTGGTGAAACGGGTGGCGCAGGTGGCGGCGGGGGTGACGGCCGCGGCCGTCATTGTAACGGGAACGGTGGTCTTGGCGGCGCGCCGCTATCGCAGAGGCGGTCAGGCACCGCGGGCCGGCTGAACGCAAAGGAAGGATGCAGCCATGCTTGCCAAGTTGACACGAGAGCAGCGCAAGGCGCTGATGGAGTTGCTGATACATCTGGCCCGGTCCGACGGGCGGGTGGACGACGTGGAGAAGAACCTCCTGTACCAGTACGCGCATTTGAACGGCGTTGAATCGTGCGAGCTGCGCAACGACCGCAAGCTCGAAGAACTCGTGGCGCCGTTCGAATCGGCCGCGAGCCGGGTCGTGGTCATATCGGAACTGCTCCGCCTGCGTCACGCCCACGCATTCTTCGCGGCAGAAGAGACCTCCGCCATCGTCGACGCGGCCGCCGTGCTGGGCGTGCCGATGGACCTGCTGCCGCGCATCGAAGAGTGGGTCATGGATGACCTCGAACTCGCCGATCGCGCCGAGGAGTTGCTTGCCGAGGCCGAGGCCGTGGTGCACGTGGACCCTCAGAACCCGATGGCCGCGCCGTCCTTGCGCGGGTCTGAGCCCCCGAAGTAGCGCAGCGGACCGTCCGCGCGCTGGATGCCCTGGTACCCGCCGAACGCGCCTGTCCCTTTTTTGATGCGGTGGCCGAACGCGGCGAGGCCCGCGCGCGTGGCATCGGGGATTCCGTCCTCCAACCCGACGATGCCGCCGCCGCGTTTCATGGCCTCGCCGGTGGGGGAAGAACTACCGTCGTGCTCGACTCGGGGCTGTTCGCCGGCTCGTTGCGGCGACATGCGGTAATCAGCCCAGTTCATGAGCACCTGCGCATGCCCCTGCGGCTGGAAGTCGCCTCCCATGACCCCGAACGCGAATACCGGCGCGCCGTCGTACGTCACGAATGCAGGGATAATCGTGTGAAATGGGCGCTTGTGCGGTTCGAGACGATTCCGATGGGCGGGGTCGAGCGCAAAAAGCTCGCCGCGATTCTGCAGAGCGAATCCGAGGCGGTCCGGCACGAAATGCGAACCCCAGCCGTGGTAGATGCTCTGAATTAACGAGACCATGTTGCCATCGCGGTCTGCCGTGGCGAGATAGACCGTGTCCCCGCCTTTTTCCAGCGTTCCCGCCGCGATGTCTTGCGCGGCGTGGCGCGGGTCGATGAGATTGGCCCGTTGCCGCGCATATTCCTTCGAAATCAGCCAAGAAACGGGAACATCGGCCATTGCGGGGTCTGCGTAGTATACGCCCCGGTCTTCATAAGCGAGTTTCTTGGCTTCAAGGAACAGATGCAATTGCTCCGGCGAGTTAGGGGGGAGGGAGGCGATGTCAAAGGTTTCGAGCATGTTCATGATCTGTAACACCGCGATGCCCTGGCCGTTCGGCGGCAGTTCCCAGATGTCATATCCGCGATAGTTCGCACTGACCGGGTCCGCCCATTCCGCCGTGTGCTCCTCGAAATCGCGTTTCGCGAAACGGCCGCCGGCCTGTTCTGAAAACGCTACAATGCGGTCGGCGACTTCGCCGTGATAGAAGGCGTCGAGGCCATCGCGCAGCAGGATTTCGTAGAAGGCCGCGAGTTGCGGGTTCCGGGCGATGTCGCCAAAATTGCGCGATCTTCCGTCCGGTGTGAACGTTTCGGCGAGTGTGGGGTGTTGGCGGGCGTCGATGCGCCACCCGAACGCGATCACGGGGGAAACGGGAAAGCCTTCGCGGGCGTAATGAATGACCGGCGCGAGGATTTGGCCGAGACTCAGACGGCCGAAACGTTCGTGCAGGGCCTTCCATCCGCTGATGCAACCGGGGACGCTCCAGGCCAGCGGCGAGTATGGCGGGATCGCGGTCAGGCCCAGACCCCGCGCGCCGGCGAGGTCCCACGCGTAGGGAGACCGTCCGCTCGCGTTGAGACCGTGCAGTTTCCGGTCCTTCTCGCACCACACGATGGCGAACAGGTCGCCGCCGGGCCCGCAGCTCATGGGCTCGACAAGGCTGAGCATGGCGTTGGCGGCCATGGCCGCATCGACTGCATTGCCGCCCGCCTTGAGCATGTCCACGGCG
>JAGMZX010000277.1 GCA_018005585.1 Candidatus Hydrogenedentota bacterium
GTATCGCTCCTGCTGCACCAGGATGTGTTTCAACGGCCTTGGGGCGAATACCGGAAGGTCATGTGCGAACGGGGCGTCATTGAATGGACCTGGCAGTCGCTGCGCGTGGCCCGGTACGCCGGCCCGGGGTTTCTGAGCGGTCCTCAATGGGAGGATGTTCCGCTCGAGGGATACGGCTTCGAGGACATGTATGCCCGGGAGCTGGAACACGCAATCGAAGCGCTGAAAGGGCACGCGGAGTATCTCATGCCGCTTTCAAGGGAAAGACGCGTCCTGGAATGGACGCTGGCTTGCGAGGACAGTTCCCGGACAGGGCGTCATCTCGTGTTTACGTGACGGACATCTTGCCGTCAGCGGCAACAGTCTTCAGAAGTTGCTGGTCCGTGGCGGGGGGAAACGGCAGGCTGAACAGATAACCCGTGGCGAGACTTGCGGTCAGGCCGATGGGTCCGTACCACAACCAAAAGACGCTCGTATATCGTGCGACCCCGGCCAGCACGCCTAGTCCGGCGAAGGTGCCCAGGAGGACGCCGGGCGTGTTGGAGCGTCTGCTGAGCACGCCGAGAAGGAACATGGCCACGGTCGGTCCAACGAGGAAACCGCTGATCTTGCCGATGATCTCGAGGATCGAGCCGAGTTGCCCGACATACAACGCCGCAACGGTTGCAGCCGTGCCCACGACCAATGTTCCCAGCCGCGCGGCGCGCAGGTAATGGCGCTCATCCTTGCGCGCATGGTGAAAGAAGCGCCTGTATATGTCCATCACCGCGACGGTGGAAAGCGAATTGACCCCCGAATCAACGCTCGACATCGTCGCGGCCATAATGCCCGCGATGACGAGTCCGGAGATACCCGCCGGCAGCCCGTAGGTGATGAAATGGGGAAACACACGGTCCTGCGCTTCTTTCACGTTGTCCGGGTTCAGGCTCAGGAGGCTCTGCATCATCTCCGGGTGCTGGTGATAATAGGCCACGAGGCCGACGCCGACCAGATACAGCGAATAGATGACAGGCACGACCAGCAGCGATTGCCCGACGGCGCTCTTGACGACCTCCCTGAGGGACTTGGCGGTCAGATAGCGTTGCACGACGACCTGGTCGACGCCGTATGAGCCCATATTCACGACGATGCTCATGCCGATGATGCCCCAGAGCGAGAACTCGGCGTTCAAGCTCATATCCAGGCTGAACATGGTCGTGTGGCCCTGTTCCGAGGCAATATGCCACACAGTGATGACGTCCCACCCGAAATCGCGGAGCATGAACACAAGCGCGAGCCCGATGCCGCCGACCAGCACGAAAAAGTGGATGACATCGCACCAGATGACGCCTTCGATGCCGCCAAGGCAGGCATAGACCGTCGTGAGCGCGCCAAACGCGAGGACGCACACCCAGAGATTCATCCCCGTCACAACGGACAGCGCCAGCGCGGGCGTGTAGATGACCGTGGCAAGCCAGCCTCCGCGCGTGAGCAGGAAAAGCACTGCCGCAAGCGTGCGCACGGCCACGCCGTAGCGGTGTTCCAGATATTCGTTGACGGTAAAGACGCTGAGACGGTAGAAGATTCGCACGATGAGAATGGCGGCGAACACCGCAACAAAGGGCAGGATGAAAATGGTGAGGGAATAGCGCAAGTCGTGTTGAAAGACCATCGCGGGCGCGCCCATGTAACTGATGGCGCTGAGGTCGGCCGCAATGATGGAAAGCGCGATGGGAAGCCACTTGAACGAGCGTCCGGCAAGGAAGAAGTCGCCTATATTCTTCTGCGACCTGGCGAAGAGGCTGCCAAAGGCTACAATGCCCAGAATATAGGCGGCCATGATTATCGTGTCGGAAACGGTCCATCCCTGCATGCGCGGTGTTCTCCTGCGAAGTTACTTGGCCGTGTAGCCACCATCCACTGGAAGGGTCGCACCCGTTACATAGGCGGAGGCATCGCCCGCCAGAAACACCACGGCGCCCATCAGGTCCGTATCGTTCGCCATACGGCCGAGAAAGGTGCGTGCGCTGTAGTTGCGCACGAAGGCGGGTGGATGGTTGGGCGTCTCGTAGCCGCCGGGGCAAATGCAGTTGCAGCGCACGCCGTGCGCCCCGTAATAGCTCGCGACGAACCGCGTGAAGTTGATCATGCCGCCCTTGTGAAAGAAGTAATCGGGATACCATCCGCTCATGGCGGTGCCCTCATAGATGGTGGGATCCGGGCCGACCATGCCCTGGATTGAACCGATATTGATGATGGAACCCGAACCGCGCGATGACATCGCGTCGCCGAACGCGCGCGTGACGGCGAAGAGCCCCGTCGCGTTGACGCGCATGCTCTCATCGAAGGTTTCGGCGCCGTCCTGGTAACCCTGTTTCATCGGGCGGAGCACGGCATTATTGACCAATACGTCGATGCGGCCGCTCTTCCCCAGCACGTTGTCTCGCAGCGCCAGCGCGGACGCCTCGTGGCCCTGGTCGAACTGCAGCGGCGTAACGTCCAGTTGCGCGTTGTTCAATTCGGCGCGAAGTTGGTTCAGGTTGTCCAGATTGCGCGAGGCGGCGTAGGTCTCGGCGCCGGCTTCCGCGAGCGCGCGGACAATCTGCCGCCCGTAGAGTCCTGCGCCACCGGTAACGAGAGCCACCTTGCCGCGCAGCGCAAACGTGTCCAGAACGCCCATATCGCAGAGTCTCCCTTTCAATATCTATCGTTGCTATATATCCGCGAGACGGACGGGCGCGCCGCCGCGTTCGCGGCTGACCAGCGTTGCGATGAGCATGCGCATAAGTTCCTCGGTCTCCGCGAACGGCACGGGGCACACGCCCGTGCGCAGGAATTGCGCGAACGCGAGCAGTTGCGACCGGAAAGCGAAATAGGTGTCGCTGAACGCGGCGAAGGCCGATCCGCGCGTGCCGCAGAGGAGCAGCTTGCCAAACCCGCCATACATGTCGTCAATGGCCGCGACCACCACCTCAACCCCGCGTTCATGACGGAAATACGCGATAGTGCGGCCCGGTTCGCCGCTGTGGCGCGCTTCGAGGAATCCCGGACCGGTGATCGGGTAAATGGCCGACAGCGCATGGATGCCGTAGCGTTCCCATGATTTCATCGTAGTAGTCGTGGCGTAGCGCAACTCGCCCAAATCATGTGTGGCTTCGCGCCAAGGCAGGAATTCCTTGGCATACGCCATGCAACTGCTCGACATGAGCGGACAGCCCCGCGCATGCCAGCGCCGGAACACGTTGAGGTCGTCCGCATTGTCGGCCAGCGGTTTGTCGACGAACACGGGCAGGCCGGCCTCGACGAAGGGCCTGCAACGGTCAACGTGTTCATGACCAATATCGGTTGCAACAATGACAGCGTCTACTTGGCCGATGACCGCCTCGGGCCGGTCGGCCACGTTGGGGACAAGCGATGCGCGCGCCACCCGT
>JAGMZX010000278.1 GCA_018005585.1 Candidatus Hydrogenedentota bacterium
ACGCGGGACTGGGCCGTCGACAAGCGCGCCTTCGTCTTCGACCTTTCGCCGTGGGGCGACGAACTGCCCAAGGACGACCCCGGCCAGCCGCTCGGGACCGACCTCGAAACCTATCGCATGATCCTCGCGGAAACGCTCCGGCAATCCGCCGGGGAGCACATGACGGAACTGACCGGATTCTTCGCATTCTGGAAATACAGCAACGTCGACGGGTACCCGAGCAAGCACGAACCCGTGCCCACGGAATGGGAGACGGTCTATCTCATCTCGCCGTACAACTGCTACCAGAATACAATCTCGAGCGACTGCTACAACCAGTCCTTCCACAGCCGCGCGCCGTTTACACCGCTGCGTCAGGCGCGGCTCGCGCCCCGGGACGCGGTGGAAGAGAAGGCGTATGTCTGCATTCTCATGGCCGACTACGATTCCGCGACGCCGCTCTACGATTTCCTGCCCAAGTTCTGGGACGACCCGAACCGGGGCAAGTTGCCGCTCGCGTGGGGGATCAATCCCAACCTGATCGAGACCTACCCGGACGTCATCGCGTATTTTTACGAAACCGCCACGCCGAACGACCATTTCACAAGCGACGCAAGCGCCGCCGGGTATTTCAACCCGAACCGCGTCGAGCCGCGGCACCTGCCGCTGCTGGTCGAGCACAACCAGCGCTTCTTCCGCGATACGGACATGACCATCGCGCCCATGGTGCTCGATTGGGACGCGCCCACGGACGCCGTGAAGGACGCCTTCGCGCAATTCGCGCCGGACGGCTACGCGACCATCGTCATGGACCTGCACAATACCGGCGGCGCGTTGCCCGAGCCGCACGTGTGGAAGGGCATGCCCGTCCTCGAACTCATCAACAACACGTGCAATTTCGCGAACCCGAAACAGACCGCCGACGCCGTGTTCGGAGCAATCCTCGAGCGCGGGAACAAGACACCCGGATTCTACTTCTTCCGCATCGTGTGGACCCCGCCCGCGTCCATCCTCGAATCGCTTGACGTGTTCCGCCGCGAGCATCCCGAAATACCCATCGAAGTTGTCGACCCCTACAACTTCTTCCGCCTGTTCAAACTACACTCCGGTTAAGAACCCTTGCGGGGTCTGCGCCTGGCCGACGTACACCCTATCCAGGGCAGGTCCAAAGATAGGCATCCCTGGGCAGCGCGAGGATTTGCCTGCGCGTTTCGCGCCGTTCGCCCGCGCAATCGCTTCCTTTTCTTGTTGTCGCGAAGCCTCCTTCCTTGTGCCGGGACACAGGCACTGAGACTGCTCATGATTAGGAATGCCCATCTCTGGGGACAATGGGGCAAGCGCGCGCCGCTGGACGGCCTCGCATCACGATTGGAAATGGCGAGAATCCCCGATGTTCGTCGAACTGGTGGAAGGACGGTCTCGAGTGCTTGACGCGTATTCCATCCCCTACGTGATTATCGGCGGTCAGGCCGTGCTCCCGTACCGCGAAACCAGACTCGCCTAGGACATGGATGTTGCTCTTGGCGCCTCGCCCGGCGAACGGTTTGCGGACATGCGCGTGGCCGCAACGGAGGCGGGCCGCACCCCCCTCGCCAGCGGCGTCGCGGCTTTTGCGCACGAAACCATGGCGCCGCCCTGTTCAAGCCAGGCCGGCCCACACGTCAGCTAACGCAACAGGTCCGCCCGTCTTCAGACACGCGCCCCAAGTTCGCGGCACACCATCCAGTCACAAGCACGCGTCACGGTCCGCACAAACGGAGGGGCGCCGCTTCGCGCGGCGAACCTGCGCGGACACGGAATACCTGCGGGACGTACAGGTCAATGGAATCCAGCTTCTTGATTTCCGCGCACGCTAATCCGGCGTCGTTGATTTCGTATGCGGCGCGAAAGAGTGGCTGGTACAGCCGGAAGAAGCCAATACGGTCCCGTTCCACGGCCTTCGCAAAGGCATCCCCGGCCCGCTCCATTTCGCCCTTTTCCGCCAGCGCAAGCGAAAGCGCGAACTGCCCCAGGCTCGAGTCCGGGCGCAATGCAATTGATTTCAGGGCGGCTGCCTCCGCCAGTTCCGCGCAGCCTTCATCACTGAGCGCGATGCTGAACTGTGCAAACGTGTACGCGCCGCGCGGCCAGTCTGTTTCGACAATATGCCGCAGCCGGGCAATCGCATCCTGGCCGGCTTCCGCGCCGGCCGCGCCGGGCAGACCCATCTCCCCGAGCAGCCGCGCACAGTCATAGTCTGAACAAGGCTGCGCTTCCGGACGAACGCATGGCGCGGCCGGGTCGCGTTCAATGCCGTAGACCGTAATCCCCCCCATGCCCGGGAAAAACGCCGCGGTAAACCGAAGCCCGCGGCTGCGAAGCCCTGCTTCCAGCCGGTCCAGAGGCAGCGGAGGGGAGTCAAATTGCATCTCGACCACGGCCCACACGCGAAACGGACGGACGGACGGCGGGGACAAGAGCGGAAGATGCCGGCCGGCCTTTTCACAAATGGCCTCGAGCGTGTATGCCGGCAGAATAGGCCTTTCCGCCGGGCCCAAGGCAATCCGGAACGTCTCGGCGGCAAAGAAACGCCCGCGAACCAAAACAGGCTCATCCGTCGCGGCGTTCTTCTCGACGTAGCGCGCGGCGCCCGACCAGTCAAAGCGCGTCTGTTCATGCATGACGAGCACCGTCTGATAGCCAAAGACGGCCACGGTCACCGCCACCCCCGCAAGCCGCAGATAACGGGACCGCAGCGCCCCGAGGACCACGCCAACCGCTATGTACGTCGTGAAGGTGCTGTACAGGGTATATTGCGGCATAAGCACGGGACGGAACGCATACGACAGTCCCACGAGCACCAGCAGCGGCAGCGTATGGACGGTCAGCAGGAATACCCCGGCAATACCGCGTTGCCGCGCGCTCGCATCCCCCCGGCCGCGCCAGCAGCGCCGCCACGCACGGGCGGTTCCTGCCAAGAACAGCAGCAGACACGCGCCAAACACCACCAGCATGGCGAGATTGAACAAGCCGTATCCCTTCAGAAATCCCGCCATCGTATACGGGCTGTCCGGAATGCAGGAACAGGTGTGCGTGTGGAACATCCACGCCTGGCTCAACGTAACGGCGTCGTCAACAAGCCAGTCCACCAGCAACGTCATCCAACTGAATGTATACGCGTCCTCTTCATAAGAAACCGTGTAGGGCGCGGACTGTAGCAGCCAATGGGTCAGAGGAAGCAGGCACAAGAACTGCACGAGACCCCATGCCAGGATCCAGCGGAATCTGTTGGCTTCAAACAGAAACAGCGTGAGCAGTTGAACGAAGGGCAGCAGCAGCGTCAACGGGTGTATCCAGAACAATGCAATATTCGCTGCCGCATTGCCGCACCACCACCGTTTGCGGCCCTCTTGAAGAATCCCCAGAAAACTCATGATGGAAACGAGAGT
>JAGMZX010000279.1 GCA_018005585.1 Candidatus Hydrogenedentota bacterium
CCCTCGACGTTGTAGTCCGGCTGATACCAGTCGAGAATCGAATGGTACGTGCCGAAGGGCAGCCTGGCCTCTTTGCACGCGTCGGACAACTCCCGCAAGATGTCGCGCTTGAACGGCGTCGCCATGATGTCGTAATCCGTGAGCGCCGAATCCCAAATACAGAAGCCGTCATGGTGTTTCGACGTGATGACCATGTAACGCATGCCCGCATCTTGCGCAATGCGCACCCACTCGCGCGCGTCGAAACCGACCGGGTTGAATTGCGTGTAGAGCTGGTCGTACTCCTCGCGCGGCACTTGCTTCCCGCGCGACCAGCCGATTTCGGTGCCTTTCAGCGAAACTGGACCCCAATGGATGAACATGCCAAATCGCCAGGACTGCCACTGGGCCAGGGACTGCGGGTCGGGGGAATGTGGCGTCTCTTGGGCGTTCGCGGACCCGATTACCGGCAGGAACACGAACAGGAACGTCATTACAGGCGATGTCAGATTCCGCATGGAAAATCTTCCTCTACTTGCCGCGCAGTTTCACCGGATACGTGCCCGCGTGTGTGCGCGATAAACCACTATAGAACATGCCCTGTCGGAATGCCAAGACTCCAGAGGCGGCGCGTTCAAGGCGGTGCGCCGCCATACGGGCATCTGTTCCGGCCGCGTAAGAGACAGCGGCGGTTCCGTCCGCGGGCCTTGATGGTCGCGGATGCTTGCTCTATGATGCGCGTATGAATGCCGATGCCGGAGAGCGGGAGGGCATCCCCCGCGATGGCCCGAAGAGGTCAGGCGGACACTGGCGGGTGTTGTTGGCCGCCGGGCTGTTGTATTCGCTTGCCTGGGTGGTGGTGAATGTATACCTCGTCGCCGGACTGCAGTGCGAGGCGGTGACCGTACAGGGTCCGGGCGGAAGGCCGTGCCTGGGAACGGTCTGGACAATGACGGAGCCAAAGGCGGTGCTGTTGCTGGGGCACGGCGTAACCGCGAACAGAGGCGTGTTGGCGCTCGCGGCAAACGCGTTTGCGCGCAATGGTTATGCAGCGGTTGCCATCGACTTCTGGGGGCACGGCCGCTCCCGCGAACGGTTCGATTGGATGTCCAACCACGAGCAAGTGAACGCATGGTGCGATTGGGCCCGTTCGCGTTTTCCCGGGTTGCCCCTCGCATACCTGGGTCACTCCATGGGGGGCGAGGCGGGGGACCGGGCCTTTCGCGATGCGCCGAAGGTGGACGCATTCGTGTCTATGGGAATGCTGCCTCAATCGCTGCCCGCGTGTAAAACGCTGCTTGCGTTTGGCCGCTTTGAAGAACTGTTCTCGGAGGCGCAGGCGCGTAAACGGGCCGACGGAAAGGCCGACATCCTCGTCAGCCCTTACAGCGACCATACCGGCGAGGCCGCCGACCCGGTGTTGATTCGGGGCATCACCGAATGGCTCAACGGCGCGCTCGGTATCGACGCCGGAGCCGCTTTCCCCTGGCTGCGCTGGGGCTTGCTGCTGCTGGCCGCGGCCGCCGGCTCTTTATCGGCCCTTGCGGTATCCCAACGGGTTGTAGTCTTGCTGCGTTTCCCGGGCAAACCGGCCCCGAGCACGCCCCTTGAGCCGCCTGGACGTCTTAACCTGTTCCGCCCCGCCGCGTGGCTGCTCCGCTGTTCGGGCGAAGCCTCGCCGCCGCGCTCGGGGCGTCTGCTGACCGCCGTGACTCGCGGCGTTGTGTTCAGTCTCGTGCTGGTCACGTTGCTTTCTTGGCTGTTCACGGTGAGTGTGTACACGTGCAGCCTCCTGCATCCCGAGCGGTGCGCAGCCTGGCTTGTTCTTTCCACGGTCATGGCGGGCTTGTTTTCGGTGACCGTCCGCGCGCTGGAACGACTGCCCTTGAAGACAGCGCTTCAGCGGTTTGCGGTGGGCGCGCTGACACGCGCCGTGCCGCTGCTTGTCCTGTGTCTGGTCCTGCAGTTGATGGGGCCGGGGATAGCATTTCTGGGCATGATGTTCGGCATATTGGCTTTTGTCTTCGTGTTTGTTGCCGCGGTTCACGCGCTGGCCACGCGCGCCGCCGGGGATTACCGGTCCGGCGCGGTGGCGTGCGGCATCACGCTCGCTTGGTTGACTGCCTTCTGGTTCCCGCTCGTCTGGGGGTAATGTCCGGCGGCAATGCCCCTTCCGGAGCGGACCCCATTGCAGGTTGGCGGCCGCGCCGTCCTTGTCTCAGGGGCAATGGAACACCTCTTCCATGCTTGCCCACCATTCGCCTTCCCCGCGGTTCTGGACGGGGAACTGGCAGGGGTCGGTTTCCTTCCACCAGTTCTGAGTGAGCGGGTCCGCGGCCATTTTCGCCATGTCCGCTTTGAAGTCATCGCCGGTGTACTCGAAATAGCTGAAAAGGTAGTAGTTGCCATCATCCAGCTTGTGCAGGTAGATGGAGTAGTTCTGGATGTGACAATGCGTGATCATGGCAAGCACGCCCGGCCATGCGTTAGCGTGCAGTTCCCGGTAATGGTCCAGTTTGTCAGCTTTTACGCCGATGACGCTGCCAAACCGCTGGGCCGGCGGCTCGTGCCGCTGCGCGGCGTGCTGGCAACCCGCAAGCAGGCACAGAATGGCAAAAACCGTTAAACCACGGCCGTATTCCATATGCGCTTCTCCCTCTGGTCACGCAAAAACGATGTACAACACCACCATGATAGCGAATAGCGTCGCTGCAACGACACGGTAATCCGATAAGCCACGGCCGGTCTCGCCGCGAAACGCAGCCAGCAGACTCGGCCAGACCAGCGCATCCCGTTCGGCTGAGCGGGCGTCGGGACAGAAGAGCGAGACGGGAACAAGGACCATGGAGCAGAGCACGGCCAGATAGAATCCCGACATCATGGAGGGCACGTTCCAGCCCGTTATTTCCTTAAACCAGTCCAGCAGGAATACCGTAAACCCACAAAGCGAACCCGTCACCAGCGTCACTATGGCTGCGCGCGACGACGCGCCGTGCCAGAACACGCCGAAAACGAATACGACGGTGATCGGCGGCGCGATATAGCAGATGGCGGCCGTGATACCCTGAAAAACCGTCGGGTAACGGCCCAGGAAGGGCGACCAGGCCACGGCGACCACCATCCCCGCGAAAGTGACGAGGCGTCCGACCCGGATCAGTTTCCGGTCGCTGGCATCGGGCCGGAATCGTCTGTAGAGGTCGTGCGTGAACAGCGTGGCGACGGAATTCAGCGCGGCGGACACGGTGCTCATGAGCGCGGCGAGCAGGGCCGCTGCCAAGAGACCCTGGAGGCCTGCGGGAAGGAGCGTGCTGATCAGGAACGCATAGACATGTTCGGAACTCTGCGGGGCGCCGGGCACGGCCCCTTTCCTGACCAGAGCCGCGCACATCAAACCGGGCAAGACAAATATGAAGACGGGCA
>JAGMZX010000280.1 GCA_018005585.1 Candidatus Hydrogenedentota bacterium
TGTCGGCAACGGTATGGCGTGCCGCTTGGGTCGGCCAACGGCGCGGGCAGGTCCGCAGGGTCGGGTCTGCCCGTGACGCGTGGAGGCAAACAGTCGTCATGATAAGGCTATCTCGGGCAGCGGGGTTCTTCAGCGTCGTGTTCTGCGCCTTGTTGGCGGCGCCTTCCATGGCGCAGACGGTTGATGTTGACTTTGACTTCATCATGCGTTCGGCGGACTGGTTCCTGGCGCGGGAGCTGGGTTCCGGCGCGTTCCCACCATTTTTCGGTACGGACCGCGACGGCAACGGCATTCGCGAGGATGACACGCTCGCCATGCTCTCGGCCATCTTGCTGGGCAACTCGCCGGATATTCTGCCGAATGTACAAGCCGAGATACAGGCCGGCTACCAAGTGAACCTTATCCGCGTGGCCCAGGACCTGAATGTGCATGTTTCCGTTTACGGCTTTGATATCGATATCAATATTCTGGAGGAATTGGCGGGCGAAGACCCCCTCTTTGCCTACGCTGTGCAGAACCTGCTGGCGGGCTACATGACGGTTGCGGATAACGTGACGATCACCTTCCTGCGAAATTTCCTGAAGGACCTGGTGCGCAAATTCGCGGAAAGAGAGGGGTACGGGGAATATCTCGACCTCGTCAATCTCGACGAGATTATCAAGTTCAACGCGGTGGATTACTACACGTTCGGGGATGCGCCCGTAGAGCCCAATTATCTTGGGGCGAATGGCAATGTGGACGCGCACCTGAACGGGACGACAAACCGGCAGGAATATGACGCGTCGAGCGGCACGTACAAGCGCGAAACCTGGCTTACGCGCTGCAACATGGTGCCGCCCATGCGGATTGTCAGCAACCCGGGCGGGGGAAGCGTTCAGACCGGCGACCAGTTCGCCTTTTCCGTGGAAGTCGCCGGGGGCACGGGAACGCTGCACTATCAGTGGCTGCGCACGGACTCGAACGGGCGCGAGTTCCCGGAGTCCTACGACCTGGTCGGCAATGACTTCGACGTTTACAACCTGCATTATGCCAGCGTGCTGGACAATGCGAAGTTTCTGGTTGCCGCGTCGGACGACCTCTCTCATTGGAATTCGAGCACGAGGCGCGGCGGGCGCATGTCCTGGTTTGGCTCCCTAAGCGTGACAGCGGTGCCTTTCACGATTGCCGCGCAGCCGGTGGGCGCGACCCTGCCCATCGGGGCCAGCCACACCTTCGAATTTCGCGTGCATGGCGGAACGCTCGTGCCTTCCTATCAATGGAAGTTTAACGGCGTTAACGCGGGTCCGGACAATTCCATCTGGACCATAAGCCCGGTCTCGGGCGCGAGCCAGGGCAATTACCAGTGCGTCGCGACCTCCGGCGCGGCGCAGTTGTCGTCGTTCATCGTCACGCTGACGGTCTCAGGACGCGGGGAGAAGGTGACGTTCCCTGATCCGAACCTCGATTCGGCCGTGCGCGGCGCCTTGGGGTATGGGCCGGGCATGGACCTGTATGAAGGCGACTGCCTGCTGGTGACGTCGCTGGTCGCGCAGAGCGCGAACATAACGAATCTCACGAATATCAGCAAATTGGCGAATCTGCGACATCTGGACTTGTGGGACAATCAAGTCATCGATTTGTGGAAACTGATTCCCTTGCCCGGCCAGCAAATCATGCCGCTGCAGTATCTGAATCTGGGGCAGAACCAGGTATCGAACCTGGCGCCGCTTGCGCAATTGCCGACACTTGAAACCATATTCCTCTGGAATAACCAGATCGCCGACATCTCGCCGCTACTGTCCCTCGCGGACCTTGGCGCCGGCGATGAAGTCGGCCTTGAGGGCAACCCGCTTTCTGAAACGGCCCTGTGCGTGAGCATTCCGGAGTTGGCGTCGAGGGGCGCGACCGTCGGGTATGACGGCGTTTGCCCGGCCGCTGAAGGCGAAGGCGAGGTCGAGGGCGCCGAAGGCGCCGCCGAGGGCGAAGGCGAAGGAGAAGGCGAAGGGGAAGGCGAAGGGGAAGGCGAGGGCGAGGGCGAAGGCGAAGGCGAAGGGGAACCTATTCCCGAATGTGACATGGTATTCCAGGCGACCAAGCCAAAGCCGCTTGGTGATTTCAGCATCGTTACCTCAACGATTCAAGTGCCCATATCGCGCATCATTACGGACCTGGACGTCGTTCTGAATATTACCCATGCGGAAACGTCCCAACTGGTAGCGCAACTGGAGTCGCCGGACGGCATTCCCATCACCTTGTTCGTGCGCGGCGGGGCGCACGGGGCTAACCTCGTCGAGACGCGTTTCACGGACGAGACATCCGTCCCGTTTTCCTTGGGAACAGCCCCTTATACCGGTCCGTTTCGGCCTTTCCTGCCCCTGAATCAGGTGGACGGCATGGATATGGCGGGGACGTGGACATTGACGGTGTCGGACACGAACCTGGGGGTTGTCGGCACGCTCAACAACTGGCGGCTGCAATTCAATCCGTGTACTCCAGGAGAAGGTGAGGGAGAAGGAGAAGGAGAAGGCGAGGGCGAAGGCGAAGGCGCGGCGCCGACCTGCCACAGTGCGGATACAAGCAGGGACTGGCGTATTCAGCTTTCGGAGATGTTGCGCGTTATTCAGCTGTACAACAGCGGCGCTATCTCGTGCAGTCCGGTCAGCGAGGATGGCTACACGCCCGGTGCGGGCGACGAGAACTGCCCGCACCACGATTCCGATTACGCGCCGCAGGACTGGCGGATTTCGCTCTCCGAATTGCTCCGGTTAATTCAGTTTTTCAACGCGCCCGGCGGCGCATATCATGTGGACATGGCGACGGAGGATGGGTTCAGCCCCGGAGCCGTGTTTGCCGAGCCGTGACCCGGCTTGGGCAGCAGCCCTATGCGGGGGAAGAAGGGGCAAGGTGACCGCACGCGGGCGTGGCGCGCGAAGCGCGCGTGCGGCCTCGTTTTATGCTGCAACTTTTTTTGTTTTTGAGGTATTGAGAGAACGGAACAACTGGGTTGAAGCCCGTTTGCAGGTTTTGGTATCATCCCTGCAAGGGGTGACCCTTCAATAACCAAATATCCGGGAGGAACGTATGAGCAAGTATTACCGTATGACGTATGTAGTGTGCGCAGTGGGTCTGGTTCTTGCCCTGACGGCGACAAGCGGCTGCAAACGCAAGCAGCCCG
>JAGMZX010000281.1 GCA_018005585.1 Candidatus Hydrogenedentota bacterium
GGGCGAACCCGGCGTCGCCCGTCCGTTTCGCGGCGTGCTCGATGGCGTACAAGGCGGCGAGACAGATGCTGCCCGTGTAGGCGCTGGTGCCCCACCACGGCCACACATCGTAGTACTGGTTCGCCGGAAAGCCGGTATCACTCCCGGGCGCTTCGTTTACGAGCCCGTCGCCGTCGGTGTCCAGCGTCAGCGCGTAGCGCATCGCCTTCTTCATGGCCGGATAAACCGCGCGCAGGTAGGCGTCGTCGTTCCACAGGACATGGTTGCGCCAGCAGGTGAGCACGAACTCCGTCGAGACGATGGGCTTCTGCAGGTCCATCATGGGCGTGCGCGTGCCGAGTGGCGCACCGAAACCGAACGCAATCTGGCCGGTGTCCGCCTGTGTGCGCATGAACTCGGCCATCGTTGCCTTTTCGCATTCGGGCCAGAGCAGCGCAAGCGGGAACGAGCCGTTGAAACGGCACACGAAGGTCTCCGTAATTGGGCAGCCGCTGAACGACTCGCTCAGAAAGGACCGTCCGTCGTCCAGCCACCAGGAATTGCGCGCAAGGATGTAGAGCCCGTTCACCAGGGCGTCCTGCAGCATCGGGGGAACATCGCACGCATAGACGCGCTCCTGCCACTCGGTGATTGCGCGCTCGATGGCCGTTCCCCGCTTCAGCGCGGATTCCAGCGCGTCGTTCGCATCCTGGTAGTGGGCCGCGTAGCGATGCAGCAGTCGTTCCCCATCGCTGGAATCCCACTCGGGGAAATACCACGCAAGCACGAAAAGCACCTCGCTGGCCTGACCCGGCGCAAGGGTGCACTCCCCAATCGCTTCCACACGCCCCTCCTCCGGCGTCTCGCGCCGCGCCGTCCAGCCGGCGCCGTAACAACCCACGGCGTAGCCTTGGTTCAAGAGCAGCCCATCCGCCGCTTCCTCATGGGATACCGGCAAAGACCGCCAGGTCAGCCGGATCAGCGCGGGAACCGGCTGTTCGCCGCCATTCGTGAGCGTGAATTTGAAGAATACGGCGGGAAGGGCCGACGCGTCGTAATCGTGCGGCACGAGCGGCGCAAAGGCGCGCAAATAGACGCGCACGGGCGCACAGGCGCCGCTCAGATCGAGGTCCGCGCACGGGAAATGGCCCCATAACCGGCTCCCGGGCACGGGCGCGCGCCCGGGGAATAATCCGGCCTCTTTCCCCCCCACTTGAATGACGAAGCCGCTCTCCGGCGATACCGGACACGGCTTGAGCCAGTCGTTCTCGACACTCGCCGCGGCGAACGCACCGCTCGCAGTCATCTCTATGAACCCAGTCCCCATCGCGCCCAGCGGAATCGGACTTTTCAGCGTGTCTTGCGTGTGCCAGACGCCGCTGACCGGACGGGCAAAGCCCGGCGCCTCAAACCGCTCGAATTGGGGCTGCGCATGCACCAGGAGGGGAACGAGCAACATCAGCATGAACGATACCTCCGCATCATCGCCGTCCACGGGCCGGCCTCCGCGATGAGACGCGGCGAAAAGCCGGCCCTGCAAGACTGCTGTAAACCTTCCTGCGGTGCAAGTGTTCTTCCTGCCGGGGGGCCTTGTCAACCGCGGCGTCATTGACACGGGCGAGAGAGAGTGCCATGCTTGTCGCAACTGGAGGCACAACGCATGCACAACTGGCGTCCCATAGCGGCGGCTGGTCTTTGTCTCTGCGCGGCGGGGGCATGGGCGGAACCGGAACCGGCGACCGCGGCCCCGCAGCAACAATGCATCCCGCCGGACTGGGAGCCGATCATAATTAATCTGCCAAACCCGCTATTTGTAGGCACGCCTCGCGACCTGTGGACGCCCAACCTGGAGCCGCCCGTGCTCAAAGCGCGCGAGCCCCTGTACGCGCCCAAGGGCGTGGAGAACCTGGCCGCGCGCGCGCCAGTTACCGCCAGCCAAATGCGTCCCCTCATCGGCAACCTGGAACAGATCACCGACGGCGAAAAGACGGGCTCGGACGGTTATTTCATCGAGATGGCGACGGGCCTGCAGTATGTGCAGCTGGACCTGGGCGAGATGCGGGAACTGTTCGCGCTGGCCGTGTGGCACTTCCACATGGAGCCGCGCGTCTATTTCGATGTCGTGGTGCGCGTGGCGGAAGACCCCGACTTCATCACGAACGTGCGCACCCTCTTCAACAACGACCATGACAACTCGGCGGGGTTCGGCGTCGGGAAAGAGAAGGAATACATCGAAACCTACGAGGGCAAGCTGATGCCTGTCCAGGACGTGCGGGCGCGTTATGTACGCCTGTACAGCCGGGGCAATACCTCGAACGAGTTGAACCATTACATCGAAGTCGAAGTCTATGGCAAAACCGCCGAATGAGGAAAGACGCATGCGATACGCACTGGTTCTGCTGTGTGTACTGACAACGAGCATTATCTATGCGCAAGACAACATGGCAACGCAACCTGATGATCATGCAATCGATGTTGCGGTGGTGACAGGCGGGCACGATTTCGACGAACCTCCGTTTCTGGCAATGTTCGAGGGACTCGAAGGCATCCGGTGCACGCATCTTCCTCAGAAAGAGGGCAGCGAATTTCTGGAAGACATTGCCGCCTGGCCCTACGACGTGATCCTGCTCTACAACATGTCCCGGGGCATTTCCGAGAAGCGGCAAGCGAACCTGCTCGCGCTTTTGAACCGAGGCGTGGGCCTGGTCATGGTCCATCACGCAATCGCGAATTACCCTGATTGGCCGGAATACGGCAACTTGATTGGCGCAACGTATTATCTGGAAGAGACCACGGCTTCAGGCGCACCTCATCCCCGGTCCGAATACACGCATGATACGGAAGTTCGCGTGAAGGTCGAGGACCCGCAGCATCCGGTCACGCGAGGCGTTTCCGATTTCGCTGCCGTGGACGAGGTCTACCGGAAATGGGATTGTCATCCCGGCAATCACCTGCTGCTGAGCACAGACAACCCGGAAAGCAACCGCGAACTCGCCTGGATTCGCGAAGAGGGAAACCGGCGGGTATGCTGCATTCAACCGGGCCACGGCCCAAGCATCTTCTCGGATGCCAATTATCGGCGCCTGATTGAGCAGGCAATCCGATGGACAGCGCGGCAAGACGACACGAAGAAGT
>JAGMZX010000282.1 GCA_018005585.1 Candidatus Hydrogenedentota bacterium
GACCGCACCTGCTACGGCGGCGCGTGCGCCGCGGCATTCACCTGGGACTCCGCCTATGAGGAAAGCCTGAGAAGCGCTGGGTTCGCGCTGGCCGCAACCGTGCCGCTGGGGGCGGACGCGACCCTCTTCGACGCCGACCCGCTGGATCGCTGGGAACACCCGCCCACGTTCGTGGGCAATTCGATGGTCGAATTCGCGAAGCGCGAACGCGCATGGTTCGACGCGCGGCCGGAACTGGCCGCGCTGGCCGACGCCGCGTTTGCCGCGGGCCGCGTGACGCGCGAGAACTTCGGCAAGGGACTCGGCGCCATCCTGCGGGCTGAAGATGTCGCCGCGCTGGACGCGGAATCGCGGCGGCACATCGAATTGTATCTCTTTGTCGAAGGCACCCGCCGCCTGCGGCAGGAACTGGCGGCCGCGCTCGTTCCCGAAGGGATGCAGTTGCGCGGCGACGCGTCGTGGCGCGGCCCTTTTCCCGGTGCAGGTCCCACGTTGGACTATCAACGGGAATTGCCGGCCTTCTATCGCGAGTGCGAGGTCAACCTCAATTGCACGAGCATCCAGATGCCGAACGCGGCAAACCAGCGCGTATTCGACTGTCCCGCCGCGGGCGGTTTCCTGCTGACGGACGCGCAACCGGCCCTGCAAGACCTGTTCGACATTGCGTCGGAAGTGGCCTGCTATGGAAACATCGAGGAAGCGAGAGACATGCTCCGTTTCTTCCGCGCCCGCCCCGCCGCGCGCATCGCCATCGCGCGGCGCGCGCGCACCCGCGTGCTCAACGAACACACCTGCGCGCACCGTCTCCAGCGCATCGCCGGGCGCATGCGTGACCACTTCGCCGGTTGATCGGGCGGCTACTGCCCTTGTTCCTTGGCCGGCGGCGGGAACGCCTGCCCGGGCGCCCGTTGCAGTTGAGGAATGCCCATGTTCGCCCAGTTAATCTCGCGCGTAATCTTGGTCCCTTCCGGTTGCAGCGCCATGAACCGGTGGAAGTTCCGGTAGAGAATGTCGTCGAGGAGGGGACTCGATATTTCAAGGCCGTTCAAGGTCATGTTGGGGATGAAGGGCACGGTGTACGCCGCCTGCGTCAGCATGTCCAGATACGCCTTCATCCGTACGCTGCACCACTCCGCGGTTTTCATGGGATGATTCGTCATGACCAAGTCGGTGCCGAAGAAGAACCGGTCCGGGTACTCGCGAAGAATCCGCCGGAACTTCTCCGGGTCTTTCGAAATGCGCTTCAGCCCGGCAATCAGGAAGTCGTCATGACCAAACCCGATATCGCTGTACAGGTTCGGGAACGTGTCCAGCAATTCACGGAGGCGGGAATCCTTGATCGACGAGAGCATGAAATGCGGGCACACGACCTTGAGGTCAGGATACCGGTACAGGATTTCGATGAATTCCTGCGCGAATCCCGGGGCGGTGGGGCCGGGGTTTACGTGCCAGCATATGGGGATGAAGTTGACTTCGCAGTACTCATAGAGAGGGAACATGCGGGGGTCATCCATCGCTACCGGATGGAACATGTACTTGCGTTCGCCCGGGATTACATAGCCGTGGCCCGTATAGAGCTTGAGTCCCCGCGCGCCGCGGTCGATCAGGCCGCTGAATTTATCGAGCATCATCGGGTCCAACGGATTGACGGTGGGCCACGCCTCAAACCGGTCCGGGTGCGCGAGCGCAATCTGGAGCATGTTCTCGTTATATTCGTCGTAACGCGTGAACCCGACGCGCGGGTTCAGCGTAATCGTAAAATGCGAACTCCCCAGCAACACGGTCTTGCCTATCCCGTTCTGGTCCATCGCGGCAAGAAAACGGGGCACGTCATCCATGTTCTCCGCGTGGTCATGATCGTTCACGATAAGCCGCTGCTCCTGAATGCGTTTCAGTGCCTCTTCGGGCGTCTCGTTCAGTGGAATGGGCGGGAACTGTGGCGCTTCGGCCTGCTGAGGCTCGGCGAAACCTCTTTCCCCATCGAGCAGCCGGTATCCCGCAAATACCGCCGCACCCGCCACCGCCGCAAGCAGGAGACCAGCCAGAAAAGAACGCGGGGACGATCGCAACTGCATCATGGCACTCCTTACCACATTGCCTCATTTGCCGCCAGTCATCGCATCTGAGTCTAGCACAATTCCGGCATGTTCTTCTGGGATTCCAGATGTGCACACCAGCGCCGTGGCGACTTGCACCGGACCAGGAACATACGCGGCGTTCTTCCGTGAAGATGCCCGCGGTCCTGGCGCAGGCGCGCAAGATCGGAACAAAGAAACCTTCTTGTTTATGCGAAGCGCTCTTTCAGATAGCTTTCGAGCGCGCGTAGCCGGTGCGCGTGGGTATGTTCGGCGGCGATGCGCCGCTGCGCCGCCCGGACAATAGCCGCCCGTTCTTCAGGGTGGTTCAGAAAGAAAGCGGCCTTGTCTCGCAACTCGTCCATGGATTCATACAGAACACATTCGCGGCCGGGCTCGAAAAAGGCGTGCATATCCGGCTGGTTATCGGTAAGCAGGAACCCGCCCGCGGCGGGACAGTCGAACACGCGCTGGTTCACGGCGTAACACATTTGCAGGCTCGTTGAATTCACATTCACCTTGGTCCCGCGGTAATACGGCGCGAGGTCGTCAAAATAACCAACCGCGCCGCCCGCGGGAACACCGTATGCCTGCCAGCCCGCGTCGCCACGCACTTCGAGGCCCAGCGGGGCGAGTGTGCGCGCAAGGACCTCGCGCTGGCGTCTGGTAGCCTCGTAATTCACAAGCAGTTCCACGTTTCGCCTCTCAGACTCGTTCAGTCCTGCCAGCAGCGTTCCGTCCAGGATTGCCGGCATTCCCGCGGCGTATCGCTCTCGCGTGACCCGGCCCAGTTCGAAGGCCCTGCGCACCGCATCGAGCACATGCGGCACGTGCGCGTGCTTGTCGATGGCTTCCGCGGTCAGTGCGACCATGGACACGCCGACGAAAGCGAGGTCACGCTCAAATGTCTCAGGCGGTTCGCCGCAAAACAGCGCCGGGTCCGTCGCGTGGGGCATGAAATGCACGTGCCGGAAACCTGCCTGCTCCAAAT
>JAGMZX010000283.1 GCA_018005585.1 Candidatus Hydrogenedentota bacterium
CCCGTTGAATTCGATACGGCCGCCGTCCGGGCGGAGCAACCCGACGATCATGTTGAAGGTGGTCGTCTTGCCCGCGCCGTTCGGCCCGAGCAGGCCGACGATTTCGCCGGGCGCCAGGGTGATCGACACATCGCGCACGACGGTGCGTTTCTTGAACGCCTTGACGAGGTCGTGCGTTTCGAGCAAGGGAGGCGCCTCGGGCATGGGCCAATTCCTCAGGGCGCCGCGACATGCGCGGGGTAGGCGGCGTGCAGCAGGAGCCGGTTAAGCCGGGTGAGTTCCTCGGGCGTGCGGTCCTTCTTTTCGAGGAGCGTCTTGGCCTCGTCGCTCAATGCGACACCCGACCATGCCGCTTCGTTGTAGAGTTTGGGGTTGGCCAGCACCTTGTTCAGCGTCTTGACCAGCCTGCCCTTGTTCTCGACAATCGTCTCCGTGGACGCGCTGGTCAAAATGCCGCGCGTCTCCCCGTCGAGCAGCGAGAAGATGTGCTTGCCGGGCGATGCGGCGTCCGCGGCGGCCTGTTGCTTGAGCGTGGCAACGAGGCCAGGCCAGTCCTGCACGTCGGATTCGCGGAGCAACGACGGGTCGGCGGGCGCGCTCTCGCCGCCGGATTCCGGCGACACGAGCTCGGCTTTGACCTTCGTCATGCGGTAGCGGCCCGTATTGAAATTGAGGACCAGCTCGTCGCACTGGACGTTCTTCATTCGCTCGCTGTTCATGACGACATTGCCCGCGAACACCATCTCGCCCTGCTCGAAATCCCACTCCGCCTTGTCGGCACTGACCGCGGCCACGGGGTGGTTCACCTGCACACTGCCCTGCATCAGGATACGCGAGGGCTTGCCGCCCTCGCCCGCGTACTCGAAGGTCATGGTGCGCGCGCGGATGGGCACGGGCTTCTGTTCGGGGTCGTCGGATAGGAGCGTGATCTCCACGCCGCCGGACATGGTCTCGAAACTGCCGTTTTCGATGCTGCCCGTAACCTCGCCGATGTAGTCCGCCTTCATGGCGTTATAGCCGCCGCTCAGGGCGCCGCCCTGTGCGACGGCCGCCGCCGCGGCGCAAATGGCCAGAATTGCCAGCATGACGCTTCTCATTGGGCGGGTTCTCCAAAACGCACCATGCCGGAAACGTTCGTCAACACGAACTTCTCGGATTCCGGGAACAGGCGCAAACTGGACGCGCGCAACTGGAGTCTCCGGCTGCTGACCTGAAGATCATTGTCGGAGCGGGCCAGGCCCTCTTCCCCTTCTTCGCGCGGATTGATCCATTCGATATCGGCGAGTTCGAGGGTCATGTCGCCGACATAGGCGGTCACGCCCCCTTCGAGCAGCGCCCCGCTCTCTTCCTGAAACCGGCCGCGCGCCGCTTGCAGCATGATTTCTTCCTCATCCGGATTCTTGCCATAGATGGCGGCCTGCGCGTTCTCGAACGACCACACCTGGTCGTCGAGCATGGTGAAATACTCCGCGTGCACCCAGAACGTGGGCTTGCGCGCCGCGCCCGCGGTGGGCCGCGCATCGTGCATGTACAGGTTGATGCCGCTGCTCATGCGCACGGCGGCGTCGCTGCCGGCCCCGCCTGCCGCCGGTTCCTGCGGGGCGGGCGGGGCAATGCCGGGGCCACAGCCCAGCGCCCCCAACGCGAGGGCGACACAACAGATGTTGCGCCGCGCCGTCACAATTGCCTCTCGTTCCGCTCATACACGAGGCGCAGGCCCTTCAATGTGAGCAACGGGTCAACCACGTCAATGGTCTCGGCCAGTTCCGCGACGACGTCGGACAGACCGCCCGTGGCGACGACCACGGGCGTGCACTGCATCTCGCGGCCCATGCGCCGCACCACGCCGTCAACCAGGTCCGCGTAACCGTACGTGAGTCCGGACCGGATATTCGCAATCGTGTCACGCCCGATCACGGTGGGCGGCACGGCGATATCGACGCGCGGCAGTTTCGCGCAGCGCTCGAACAGCACGTCGGCCGAAAGCTGCAGCCCCGGCACGATGACGCCGCCGCGCCACTCGCCCTTGGCCGTCACGGCGTCGAACGTGGTGGCGGTGCCGAAGTCAAGGACAATGAGCGGCCCCTCGTGCTCGGCGCGCGCCGCAACGGAATTGACGATCCGGTCCGCGCCGACTTCTTTCGGGTTTTCGACCTGAAGCACCAGACCCGTCTTGACACCGGGCCCGACCATGAGCAGCTTCGCGCCGAAAACCTTCTTGCTCACGTGTTCGAGCGCGATGTTGATCTGCGGCACGACGCTCGAGATGCAGCATCCCTCGATAATGCCCGGGTCGAGGCCGGCGCTTTGCAGCAGCATGAAGAACAGCACGCGCAGCTCGTCGCTGGTGCGGTAATTGTTGGTGAATATGCGCCAGTGCCCGCGCAGGGTCTCGCCATCGTACAGGCCCAGCACCGTATGCGTGTTGCCGACGTCCATCACCAGCAGCATGGCTCAGGCTCCGTCCGCGTAGGCGATGGGCCCGCGCACGAGACGGTGCATGCGGCCCCCGCTCCGCACGAGCAGCGCGCCGTCTTCGTCAAGAGCCGCCGCTTCACCCGTAATGTCGCCTTGCCGCACCCTGCGCCCCAAGACGCCGCACGCGGCCGCCCATTCCTCCTGCATCTCGCGGCCGCGCCCATCCCGCAGCTGGGCGACACGCCGGTCCAGCATGCGCAACACGCCGCAAAGCAAGGCGGCACGGTCCCACGCGCGCCCGGTAAGATATTGGAGCGACCCGGCGGTCTCGCGCAGTTCCGGCGGGAAATCCTCCGGGAAATGATGCACGTTAATGCCGATGCCGATGGCGTTCCAGCCGTTCCGGTGCTCGACGAGCACGCCCGCGACCTTGCGCCCCGCACACACGAGGTCGTTCGGCCACCTCACGGTCAGGCGGGCGCCGGACCGCGCCGCGTCGCGCACGGCAAGCGCCCCGGCGGACGTCAAACCGGCTGCCGCGCCCCGCAGCGAGACACTCAGCCAGAGTCCCAGCCCCGGCGCGCTATGCCAGGAGCGGCCGCTGCAACCGCGGCCCGCAGTCTGCGCATCCGC
>JAGMZX010000284.1 GCA_018005585.1 Candidatus Hydrogenedentota bacterium
TCGTTCGCGCTATTATACCCGTAAGTCCAGGAATCCGGCTCGTCCGCGGCGAGTTCCACCTCATGGATGCGGTGCGTGCCCGCCGCGTCGAACCCTCTCCGTCATTCCCGCGAAAGCGGGAACCCAGAAACCAAAACCAACCCGTCTTTCCCGCGAAAGCGGGAACCCAGCAAACAGGATAAACCGGTCATTCCCGCGCTGGCGCGGGAATGGCGTATTCCGCTGGGTACCCGCTTTCGCGGGTATGACGGTGGGGGCGCCCGACAGGATGCGCGTCATGTCCTCGCCCGGCAACCCGCGCCAGACCTCGACATACTCAAACATGCGTTTCCATTAGACACGCTTGCCTCTGCCACTGTCTTGGTTCAGCGGGAATTGGACAATCGGCGTTTCCCGCTTAGCACTATGTTCCGCCCTTCGGGCGGGAGTTTTCTGAGGCAGTGGGGGTCTATCAATCCGATGGGTTGTTGAGGCGGGATGGGACGTCAATTGCTCGCCCCGTCCCTGTGCCCATCGTCTTGATGAGCCCCGCCGGGCTATCCTTGGCCGGTTGCTCTCCAGCAGAGCCGGCCTCCGTTTCACCCGGCAACCGTCACGTTATACCGCGACGGGAAGCGGATTCAACTGTCGTGTCTGGCGGCGTTGTTCCCGGGCCGCTTCGAGTTTGCGGTCGCGCTCGGCGTGAATCTGGGCCTGTCGCCCCGCGATCATGTCCAAGGGCGTCACGTAGCCAATGGCGGAATGCAGGCGTTGGGTGTTGTAACGCTCGATGTACTCGCCCACCCAGCGCCGCGCTTCCTCTACGGTACGCGGGCATTTCTCGCGGATGCATTCGCGTTTCACCGTGCCCTGCATCCGCTCCTGCTTTCCGTTCGATTGCGGGTAATACGGGCTGGTCCGCACGTGGGTCATGCCCGCCAGGCGGATGAACTCCTTGAAATCCTTGGCGATGAATTGCGGCCCGTTGTCGCTGATGAGTTTGGGATGGACGCCGGGGAAGGCCTCCAGCGCCTTCTGCACAATCAGCTCCACGTCCGTCTCCTTCATGGCCTCGCGGATCTCCCAATGCACGATGTAGCGGCTGAAGCCGTCCAAGACGCTACACAGGTAGTAGAAGGTCCCGCTCAGGTTCACGTACGTCACGTCGATGTGCCACTCCTGGTGCGGCCGCAAGGGCTGCACGAAGCCCGTGCCCTTCAGGGACGGCTTCACGTCGCGCCGGCCCAAGAGCCCCTCGCCCTTGAGCGTGCGGTATACCGTGCTGGGCGACACCGCCACAATATCCGCGTCCATCAGAATAATCCTCTGCAGATGAGCTTCCGTCAGCCTGCTATTGTATGCGGATTTCGGCCCAGACGATCTGCTGTTCCGCATCGGGCCCGGTCTGCTTGATTTGGACGGTGTTGTAGCCGTCCTTGAGCACTTCGAGGGGACAGGCGAAGGACAAGGCGCGCGCGACATCGGGGAGCGCCTCTGACTCGGCAAGGGGTGCGGCGGGCGCGCAGGCGCGCTGGTTGACGGTGACCTCGAACGCGGCGTTCGAGACTCCGTCCTTCCGCGCCAGACCCGCAATGAAGGCCGCGGTCCCGGTCGTCGGCGCGGGCCCGATGTAGACACGGAAGGTTGCGCCCGTGAATCCCTCCACAGGCAGCGCGGCGTTGTTCGACATTCCCGGCGGCACGGTATCGCGGTAGGTGACCACGTAGCGGCGCGGCAACGCTACGACGTCCCCGAGGGCCAGCCCGTTTTCGAGCAGCGCACGATAGGTCCCCGGCCCGCCCTGCATCGGCTCGGCGTCCATGTAGTTGAAGAGGTAAATCTGGTCCGCGCCCCGATGGAGATGCGCCGCCGCGAACCCGCGCACGGACAGGAGGTCGTTCTCGATCGCGCTTGCGCCGGGATAGGCCCGGAGCAGGATTTCCTGGCCCGCGGCCAACACGATGTTGCGGGCGGCATCCCCGAGGCGTTCGCGCCAGATCTCGATCGGGATGTCGAAATCCGACGTTGCCCAGAACGGCGTCGGCACCAGCATGTCCACCAGCCCTTCATGGACCCAGCGGACGCCGTCCATGCCGAGGCCGAACGCCGCGTCGGGGTGCGTGGGAACACGCGCGCCCAATCGGATGGGATGGCCTCGCCGGGCCGACCATTCGTTGGTGAGCGCGCGCACGTCCTTCACGAATTGGGTGAGTATCTCGCGGCCTTCCGCCTCGTGGCCGGGCTTGAAGTGATAGCCGAAGCGCATCCAGTCCAGTTCGAGCCCGTCGGGATCGTAGCGTTCGAGGAGTTCGCGAATAAGAGCCATGTGGTGTTCGCGCACTTCCGGAATGCCATAATCGAACGCGCGGTCTACCCAAGACCCCGTGCTGCCCGGCACGCGCCAATACTCGGGATGGTCGCGCCAGAACGAATTGTGGATGTAGCAGTCAACGTTGTCCACGTTGTGGACGTCGTTCATCCGCATCGAGAGCCACGGCGAAATCCTTTTCTCGCGGCAGCGCGCGATCCACACCGCGTACGGGTCCAGCCCGCGGTCATCGAGGAGCCGGGCGTTTTCGCACCACGTCTTCGCAAAATCATCCTCCGGTGGTTTCTGCGTGCCTTTCAGGTCCCATATTGCGTCCCACACCCTGCTGCGGAAGCTGGCCTTCATCGCGTTCGGACACAGGAACAGGTGCGAGACCTCTGTCCCCGCGTACTGGTCCACAAATGCGTTCAGCCCCTCGATCGACATCTGGTCCGCCGACCGCGACCCGAAGAAATGGCTGTCGTCCTCGTTGATGACGAGACCGAGTTCGGGCGTGGCGGCCGCGCCACCCTGCGCCAAGAACAACCATGCGCCCGCGAGAAGTGCGCGAATACCCATGACCCGCAAGCATGACCACATCGGATTTCCCTCCTGCCGTCGCGAATCGTTCTGATTGTAACGCATTCCGCAATCTCCGCCGGGGAAACGCGCGTTGTCAACATTGTCGCACACCGGGCGGTTCACGGAATCCGTGGATGAATGGCGAAGAAGCGTCGAATCCCGGTTGTCGTCGGG
>JAGMZX010000285.1 GCA_018005585.1 Candidatus Hydrogenedentota bacterium
CTAGACTGTTTTCGAGAACGTTCCCTGCTTCTTCAACAATTGAACCCCGATTCCGTTCAAGATATCGGGAATAGGCGGCAAAAGGGAACCCCGCGCCGAGCGGGCCTCTTGACAGGCTTCGGCCGCGTTGATAGGCTGAGCGTTCCACCCACCAACTGGAAGGAGACGGGTTATGAGCGGGCGCAAGACGTATCGGACCCATGCAGTCTTTTTCGCGGCGGCCGTCGTGCTGCTGCTGACCGCGGCGGCGCTGGCGCAGGACAACGCCGTGCAAGTCACGTTCGGCGACAAGCGCGACGTGGACCCCGCCGCGTCGCCGGACGGAAAGCGGCTCGTGTTCGCGTCTAACCGGACGGGCGATTTCTGCATTTACGCGGTGACTTTCGGCGAGGCGGGCGTCGTGCAATTGACACAGAGCGAAAAGGACGACCGCCAGCCGTGCTGGTCGCCCGACGGCAAGAAGGTCATCTTCACGTCGCGGCGCACCGGCCACGGCGACCTCTACGAGATGGCCAGCGACGGCAGTTCGGGCTTCCTGCAAATCACCGACCGCGGCGATGTCGAGGAGTGGCCGTCCTACGCGCCCAAGAGCGGCGGGCTGCTCTTCGTGACCGGCCCCTATAAGCGCATCCAGATTCGCGAGAAGATGAATGTCGTCGTGGCGGACGCCGCCGCGCAGGCCAACACGCCGCGCCTGCTGACGGAAGGCGACGAGCCCCGCTATTCGCCCGACGGGTCGCGCGTGCTCTTCGTCTCGCGACGCACGAAGAACAAGGATGTATGGGTCATGAGCGCCGACGGCGGACTCCAGACGCAATTGACCAACGACCCCAAAGACGACGAGAATCCCTGCTGGTCGCCCGACGGCAAGCACATCGTGTTCGCGTCGGAACGGACCGGGAATTTCGACCTCTGGGTCATGAATACGGACGGCACGGAAGTGCGCCAGTTGACCTCGACGCCCGCACACGAGCGCCAGCCAAGTTGGTCCTCGACGGACCATATCTACTTCACGCGCGAGGCGAGCTCCTCGCAGAGCAACATTTTCCGTATCAATGCGCCGTAATGCAAGGTGATTCATCGGTTTTTACCGTCATTACCTGTTTCCGGCGTCTGATAATGGGTGGTGATGCGCTGTTTTTAAATGATATGGGTTTTTTATGAACGTTATTATCCGCGCAAGTCGCGCGCGCGCCGCTATCGGCTTCGCGCTGTGCCTCGCCTGCGCCGTCTCCGCCGAACAGGAACCGTTTGTCCTTGTGGAAGACGGCAGACCGGCCTGCGGCATTGTGCTGGGCGAGCAGCCCACGCCCGCCGCGCGGCTGGCCGCGCTCGAAATCCAGAGCCACGTCCTGCGCATGACCGGCGCGGAAATTCCCATTGTCAACGAGCCACATGAATGCCCGGGCAGCCGCATCCTCGCTGGCGACAGCGCGGCGGCGCGGGCGCTCGGGTTCGACTCGAAGGACTTCGCCGCGCAGGAGTATGTAATCGCGTTCCGCCCCGGCACGCTGGTGTTGCTGGGCCGCGACTGGACCGACACGGAGCGGAATCGGGCGGAGCTTGGCCGGGGCATCTCCGGCGGGACGCTGGCGCAAGTGCGCCACCACGTCGATTACTGGCGGACGGTGGGATATCCCGAGCGGTCCACCGGCGAGATGGAACTGCCGGGCATCTTCGACGAACAGGCGACATGTTACGCGGCCTATGATTTCCTGGAACGGTTCTGCGGTGTCCGGTGGTACGGCCCGGCGGCGGCGCACCAAGTCCTGCCCGCGAGGACAACGCTGGTTGCGTCCGGCGAGGATGTGCGGCGCGCGCCCGCCCTGAAACACCGCGACGGCATGGTCAGCGGAAACTGGCCTTTTCTCAAGGGTCAATGGGGCGCGTTCACGCCGCAGGAACTGCAGTTATGGTGGCGGCGCATGCGCGCGGGCGGCGAGAAATGGGCCGCCAACCACACGATTCACCGGCAGACTATCGCGGCCGTACTGAACGACCCCGCGTATCAGGCGAAGGGCATCGCGAACGGCATGAACCTCTGCTACACGAGCCCCGCGCTGGTGGAAAGACTGGCCCAGATGGCCCGCGATTTCTTCGACGGCAAGGGCGAACTGCCCGATGGCTTCAAGGCCATGGGCGACTACTACGCCATAGTGCCCGAGGACGTGGCGAAGTACTGCCGCTGCGAGCGTTGCCGCGACCTCTTGAAACTGGGCCGCGGTCAGCAAACCGGCTTCTTCAGCAGCGGCGAGATCAGCGACTACTGGTTCTCCTTCGTCAACGCCGTGGCGCGCGAGGTCGCGAAAACGCACCCGGGCAAATACATCGCCACGCTCGCGTATTGGAACTACGCGTTTCCGCCGGGGACGATTGCGCTCGAACCCAACGTGTCCATCGCGCCATGTCTGCACACCTGCGCCTACGCCATCAACGCGCCGATGCGCGAGAATGATATGCGCTTGTACCGGGGCTGGCTGCGGCAGACCAGCGCGCCCATCTTCCTCTGGAATTACTACCACCATCCCATGGAGCCGGCGTTAATCGAAGGCTGGAAATGCTTCCCCAACGTCATGGTGCACGAAACCGCGCGCGCCATGCGCATGTTCATCGAGGACGGCATACGCGGCATCTTCATCTGCGGCGAGCAGGACCAGCTGGAACATTACGTAATTGCCAAGCTGTGGGACGATCCGTCCGCTGACGTGGACGGGTTGATCGACGAGTTCTTCACCCTGTATTTCGGCGCCGCCGCGGAACCGATGAAGGAGTTCTATCTGACTCTGGAACGCATCGCGTGCGACCCGGCCAATTATCCGCCGGACGACCCGCGGCAGACCAGGCAGACCGCGTGGGCAAACCTTGGGACCTCCGAACGGATGGCGGGGCTGGAAGCGGTCATGAACCGCGCCGTTACGGCCGCCCAGACGGACATCGAAAAGCAGCGCGTGGGTCTCTGGCGCGATTCCATATGGCGATGGATGCTCGACGGACGCGAGCAATACCTCGCGGAAGCGGCCGCCGCGCCGGAGACGCATTCC
>JAGMZX010000286.1 GCA_018005585.1 Candidatus Hydrogenedentota bacterium
CGCGGCGATGATGATGTCGCAGAAGTCCCGGCCAATGAAGACGGGTATCCACTCGTTGACCGTGGCCGTGAGGAAGTAGATGCCGTCCGATTCCACTATGCGATAGCGCGAACGCATGGACGATAGGGTAATACAAAGCGAAGCTTTTCAGAAAAACGCGTTCCCAAGTGCAACTTGGGAACGAGTCAACGATTCGTATGCCGCAGGAACCAGACCGTGAAATCATACAAACACACCAACACCCCCGGCTCAGGCGAAACCGGCCTCTTTCGCATACATAAACCTCCAAAAACCGCCGCCGACAAAGGGGGGGAAGCCCCCCTCTGTACTTCCCCCCGTCAGAGGGTAAAGGGAAAAAGAGTCAAAGGGAAACTACGCGGAGGGAACGCGAACCACCCGGAAACCGTAGTCGTCGTCCCGGTTCTCCGGGTTGCCCCCGAACCGGTTCGCCGAACGGCAGCCCCCGGGATCGCTGCCCCAGGAGCCGCCCCGCAAGACGCGAAGCCCAATCGACGGGTACTCGCCGTACCAATCCCCGCACCATTCGCACACGTTCCCGTGCATGTCGTGCAAACCCCAGGCGTTTGCCGGAAACTGTGCTACCATAACAGTCTTCCTTCTAGAAACTCCTTTCTGACCGTTGCCGTAGACTTCATCCGCGTCGTAATTCACTTGCTCTGCCGAGATTGTGTTCCCGAAATGGAAGGGCGTTGTAGTTCCGGCGCGGCAGGCGTATTCCCATTCCGCTTCCGTGGGGAGGCGGAATCCGCCCCCGGCTATCCGCTGATTCAATTTCTCGATAAACTCCTGGCAGTCTTCCAAGGACACGTTCTCGACGGGCAGCCGGGGATCGCCCTTGAAAGAGCTCGGGTTGCTCCCCATCAGCCGCTCCCATTGGCCCTGCATGACCTCATATTTCCCCATCCAGAAGCCCTGGGTCAGCGTTACTTCGTGCTGCGTTTCGTCATTGCCGCGCCCTTCCTCGCTGGCCGGGCTGCCCATCAAGAACGTCCCCGGCGGTATGAAGACCAACCGCAGGACCACGCCACCGCCAAGGTCCACGGACATCTCGCCCTTTGCGCGTCCGGCTTCTTCCGCGGCAGCGCGGAACCGGGTTGACGCTTCCTGGTAGAGTTGCTCCGCGCCAGGGTCGGGCTCCTTAGCTGCGGCTTCTTCCGTCTTCGCCATCGCTTGCGCGTACCGGATTTTCGCAGCCTCTTTTGCATCCAGCGCATCCGCATGCGCGCGCGCCTGCTCCATCTGCGCACGGGCGTCCGCAATGCGCTTGAGCAGCGCCTCCGTCTCGTTGGCAATGCGCGTCGCCTCGCGGTATTGCGCCGCTGCGCTTTCGTAGCCCGTCACGGCCCCGTCAAACTGCTCCTGCGCGTCCTGTTGTTCCGCATGCTGAAACGCCGCGTCCGCCTTTGTGAGTTGCGCAATGGCGTGGCGTTCCGCCCCCGCCGCGAGTGCGGCCTGTTTCTCCTGGGCCGCCTTTTGGCGCGCCCCGCTCGCGTCCGTGGCGGTCTTGCTGGGCTTCGCGGGCGGGGCCGCGGGTTCGGGTCGCGTTTCGGTCTTCGGCGGAGAGGATGGCGGCTTGCCGGGCACCGTCTGTGGTTTCGGCGTGGGCGGAGTCCCCTGCGCTTTCGCGGTTGGCCCCACAGGCGGTGGGGGAGGCGCGGTCACCTGCGGGGTCTCCCCTCGCTGGAGCAGGATTGTCAGCAGGAGCAGCGCGAGGGCTGCCGCGAGCGCCAGCATTATCCAACTTGCGCGCAAGCCTAGCTTCTGTTCCAGGTATTCGTGCCGTGACCCTTCAAACTGGGGAACTTTTGGTTGAACTTGCGCGGGGGGCGGAACGAAGGCTGCCTTTACCGCGGGGCATGCGGCTGGCGCGGGCGTTGCGGCCGCGGCCTCGCGGCCCTCGGCCAGAAGAATGCCCGCGCCGGCCTCGCAGGAGTAACCGGGAACCTGTTCGGGTGCGTGCGCGCGCATCCGCTCCGCCACGTTGCCGGCGATGAAGCTCTCATTGACGCGCACCGGCTTGCCCGCATGCAGGCGCTCCAGAACGCATTGTTCGAGCGCCCAGGTAAATGCGCCCGCCTTGAGCTCAGGAACTTCGCCCGCATGGGCGCCGTCGCGGCAGGAATACACCGTGACGCACGCGCCACGGCCATGCTGCGCCTTTTCGCGGCCCAGGTCGCGCAGCCGCGTCTCGCCGTCCATAACGCCTAACGCCAGTGCGTCGCGCCGCCGGAGGTGCTCGGGCAGCAACACGCTGCGGCACGTGTCGAACAGGAACAGACAATCGAAATCCCGCGGCCCCACCGCAGAACGCAGGAACGCATCCGTAACGGTCCCGTTCGTGTCGTCGGTCGTCAGCACAGTCTTGTCCGCCTGCGGACACAGCAGCAGGTACTTGCCGCTCGTCTGTCTTTTCCCATGACCGGCGAAGTAGAAGACGAACAGGTCCCCGCGCCCGAGACCGCTGATGCGTTGCCGCACCGCCTCGCGCACCTCGTCATCCGAGGGATTCCGGAGCAGGTCGATGCTGTCGAAGGACGTCTGTTCCGCAATGCGATGGAACAGGCGGTCCATGCGAATGGCGTCGTCGACGGCATGTTGGAGCGGGACGAAGTCCCACGGCGCCTTGCCATCGACCCCGACGATGACTGCTCGACGTTTCATACCCGCGACTTCCTCCATAACACCCTGTGACCCGATAGTATACAGCATAATCGCCGACGCGGGCGCGACACGCGCCAGACACAGCCGGGGCGCTTCCAAGGTCTATGTCGCGCGCGGGGGCTGGTCGCTTTCACGTGGTGTGGCATGGGCATCTTGCCCGTGGTCTTCAAGCACGGGCGGGACGCCCGTGCCCTGGTGTTTGGCCCTTGACTAGATTTTGGCGCGGTCTTTTCTTTTTTCTCTTGCTTTTTCCGGAGTTTTCTCATAGACTATGCTCTAGTAAATATGCTAGAGCATAGGAAGGAGCAA
>JAGMZX010000287.1 GCA_018005585.1 Candidatus Hydrogenedentota bacterium
GTTCGGGGATTGTTCCCTTGCCATGTGATAACCTCCTTGGCATCGCTTCCTTCACTCGCGGCAACAAACTCCAGAAAAACGATAATACCTTCCGGCGGCTGCGCCGTGCAACGCTCGTGCCCCGATTCCTGACGCGGGCCCGCGCCCTGCCTCCGCTACAGTAACGCGCGGCGGCGCGATTTTGTTGATCAGGTCATTCCACTTGCATATGATACGCGCCGGACTCCCGGCTTGCGCGCGAGGAGTTTGTATCAGGACCCTGTCGGAACGGCGATTCCCGAACGTGAACCGGGCGCTGCATGACCACGGAAAGCTCAGGCTGCATGAGAAAGACGCCGCCAGCGCATTACGAATCGATTGCCCGCGCCCGTGCGAGCGCCGAGCGGATCTTTGTGACGCGCCCGGCCATGCCGCCGCTCGCCGCGTTCCAGCAGCAGGTGGCGGGTATCTGGGAGCGGCGCTGGCTCACGAACGCGGGCGAGCTGCATCAGCAACTGGAACGCCGGCTGGCGGAGTATCTCGGCGCGCCCCATTTGAGCCTTTTCTGCAACGGCACGATTGCGCTGCTCGCCGCGCTGCGGCTGCTCGAACTCGAATCGGGCGAAGTGGTCACGACGCCGTTCACGTTCCCGGCCACGACGCATGCGCTGACGTGGATGGGGCTGAAGCCCGTCTTTTGCGACATCGACCCCGTCACACTGAATATCGACCCGGCGCGCATCGAGGCTGCAATTACCCCGGACACCAAGGCCATCCTTCCCGTGCACGTCTACGGCATTCCCTGCGACGTGGACGCCATTCGGGACATGGCGGACGTGCACGGACTGAAGGTGGTCTACGATGCCGCGCACACGTTCGGCGCGCGCTTCCGCGGCCGCGCCATCGCTGCGTACGGCGACGCGGCCATGCTCAGTTTCCATGCCACGAAACTGTTTTCGACCGTCGAGGGCGGCGCGCTCGTTGTGCCGGACGCCGCGCGCAAGAAGACCGTGGATTTGTTGAAGAATTTCGGGATCAAGGACGCGGAAACGGTCGCTATGGCCGGCATCAACGGGAAGATGAACGAATTGCAGGCCGCGTTTGGCCTGCTGCATCTCGACCAGGCGGACGCGGAGATTGCGGCGCGCCGCGAGATCGCCCGGCTCTACCGCGAGGAACTGGCGGGCGTGCCGGGCATCGTTCTGATGCCCGATATTCCGGGTCTCGAGCCGAACTGCGCCTATTTCCCGATTCTGGTGGACCCTGCGGGTTTCGGCATGACGCGCGACGACCTGCACCAGTGGCTGGGCTGCGCGAACATCGAGCCGCGCAAGTATTTCTACCCGCTGTGCAGCCGCTACGCATGCTACAGCGACCTTGAGAAGTACCCGTCGGCGCGGCCCGAGAACCTGCCGGCAGCGGAACGCGCCGCGCAGCAGGTCCTGTGCCTGCCCGTATACAGCGAATTAACCCTTGACGCGGTCAGAAACATCGCCGCCTTGATTCGGGAACTGCATGCCGCCGCGCGCGGCGTTTAGGAGGGACGCGAGAATGCCAAACCAGGCGTATACGCTGCCGTTCCGCAGCGTGGGCGAGGACGTGATTATTTACGAGCGCGCGAAGATTGTCAGTCCGGAGACGATTTCCCTGGGCAACTCCGTGGTCGTGGACGATTTCGTATTCATCATGGGCGGCAAGAACACGGAAATCGGCAGCTTCGTGCACATTGCCTCGCACACGACCCTGGCGGGCGGCGGCGAATTGATCATGGAGGATTTTTCCGGTCTTTCCGGCGGCATCCGCATTTACACGGGGAACGAAGACTACCTCGGCGGCAGCCTGACGAACCCCGCCGTGCCCGCGCCGTACCGCATCGCACGGCAATCCTATGTGCATATCAAGCGCCACGCCATCATCGGCGCGAACGCCGTGATCCTCCCCGGCGTCACCATCGGCGAAGGCGCGGTGGTTGGCGCGCTCAGTTTTGTCACGCGCGATATCGAGCCGTGGACCATCAACGTGGGCAGTCCGGCGAAGGCGGTTCGCGAGCGTCCGCGCGACCGCATGTTGGAACTCGAGGCGGCACTGCGGCGCGACCTCTTTGATGCCGGGGGGCGTTATATCCCCCGCACCCGCGCGCGGGAAATGTAAGGGGCGCAAACAGGGAGTAGAAACGGCCATGTACGAAGAACGCGCGTCATTTGAAGCGGGTGAACAAGCCGAACTGACGAAGACCTTCGCTGTCGCGGACATCGAGACCTTCGCGCGCATCTCGGGCGACGTAAACCCGATTCATCTCGATGAGGCCTACGCGCGGGAAACCCGGTTCGGCGGGCGCATCGCCCACGGCATGCTCGTGGCCGGGCTCATCTCCGCGGTGCTCGGCACGAAACTGCCGGGACCGGGCGCGGTCTACCTGGGCCAGGAACTGCGCTTCAAGGCGCCGGTCCGTCCCGGCGACGCCGTGACCGCGCGCGCCGTGGTGACGGAATGGAACGGCGACAAGGGCGTGGTGAAGCTGAACACGACTGCGGTGAATCAAGACGGTGTCGAGGTGATTGCGGGCACGGCCACGTTGATCATGAGCCGTTACTTGAAGCGATAGGGGTCAATCGCCGGACGGCGCGCGGGCAATGCGTTCGCGTACGATGTAGCGGGGCACATGGCGGCTGGCGCGGAAGCTCCGAATCGTGAACTCGCCTATCATGCACACCTGAGTTCAACACCTCTCTGAAATTTCGTCGTAAGTCCTTATTTTATAAGGGGCCGATTTCTGATTTGGGTGTCCCGAGTGTAAGCTGGCCCCATGTTCGTGCGCAAAAAGCCCAATCCGTCGGG
>JAGMZX010000288.1 GCA_018005585.1 Candidatus Hydrogenedentota bacterium
CGGTCATCATCGACCTCTACGGGTCCGCCACGCCCCTGCCCGTATTCAGTTGCGGCGCGGCGGCGGGTTCGGCCGCTTCCGGCTGGGGCGACGTTGCCATCCTCGCGGGAACAGCGCTTGCTTTGGCCCGTTTCTTCGCGGCGCGACGCGCCCGCAGGGTGAAGCGCGCAGGAGCCGAGCGCATGACAAGTGCTTGAGACACGCGCCGGGGGCGCCGCGTCTGCGTGGAGGCGGCGTCCCCGGCGGTTCGCTCGAAGCGCGTGGCTACCTGCGCTCCGTTTCGGTCTTCGTGCTGCCTTGATTCTGTTGTTGGGGCTGTGACTGTTGCTTTTGCTGCTCCTGCGACTGGCGGCGGCGCTCGTAATAGCGCTTGCGGCGCGGACGTTCCGCATCCGGGCGGTCATCTTCGCGGCGCTGCCGTTCCTCTTCGTCCGCCTTCTCCTTCTCCTCCTGTTTCTGCTGTTCCTTCTCTCTTCTTTTCTTCCGCTCGCGCGCCGCCTCCGTGCGGCTTTGCCCGCCGCCCGCGTCGTTGCTGGCCAGTTTGTCTCCGGCGGCGTCGCCCTCCTCGGCGATATAGGGCGCGGGGAGTTGCTCGAGCAGCGCGTTGAACCGCTCCTTGATGGCAAGGACCTCGATGTCCTCCGATTCCGTCACCTCCCGGTACCCGGAGCCGTTGCGGGAATCACCGCAGTCGTACAAGCGGCCATAATGGAGCGGCGAGTTGTCTTCGAGTAGCCACCGCTGCGTGCGCAGGATGCGCCGGTCGCCGATATAACTGAAAATCCACTCGCGGGTCTGGCCGGTATCGCCGCACAGGAACGGCGCGAGCGAATGGCCGTCTATGGGCCGGTCCGCGGGCAACGGCGCGGCGGCGAAGTCGCACAAGGTCGGGAGCACATCCGAGAGATCAGTCAATTCGCCGGTGGCGCCGCGCGCCTTCACGATACCGGGCCCGTTCACGATCATCGGCACGCGCGCGCCGAGTTCCGTAGGATCGCCCTTGCCGTCGCCGCCCGTGCCGTTGTCGCCGGTAAACAGGACGACCGTGCTCTCGCGCAGCCCCAGTTCGTCGAGCACCGCGACGAGCCGCCCGACAATCTTGTCCATGTATTCGACCGCGCCCTGATACACAAGCGGGGGCCTGTCATATTTAGGGTCTTCCAGCGCTTTCGTGTCCGGCGTGCGCAGGTGCGGCCCATGCGTCAGACACATGGGGAAATAGGCGAGGAATGGCCGCTGCCTGTTCCGGCGCACGAAATCGTTCAGGAAGTCCGCGTGCAGGTCGGGTCCGTAATCTTCCGGTTTCGTGGGGACATACTCGCCGTTCTTCATCAGGCTCGGGTGCCAGTAACGCGCGGTCCTGCCGTCTTTTTTCCCCTCCCACGCGCCGGTGTGCTCGACCCCGGCGGGCAGGTTGTGCTTGTACGCCCAGATCAGATATTCGTCGAAGCCGCATTCGTGAATCAGCCCCGGAACCTCGCCGGAAAGCTGCCATTTGCCCGCCAGCGCCGTCGCGTAGCCCTGCTGCTTGAGCAACTGCGCGAAATTCACGTGGTGCGTCATGTCCTCGACCGGGTCGTCCGGGTCCGGCCCCCCGCGCCGGTTCGCGAAGTTGTAGACACCGTTGTGGCAGCCATACTGGCCCGTCATGACCATGAGTCGGGTCGGATGGCAGATGGGCGTCGCGTAGCAGGTCTGGAATTGCACGCCCGACTGCGCGAGCGCGTCCAGATGCGGCGTCCGGTGCGCCGGGTGGCCGTAGCAGCCCAATTCCTTCGCGCCGATATCGTCCGCCATGATTACAAGGAAATTGGGCGGACGCTTCGTGCCGGATTCCTGCGCATACGCGCGGTACGTCGGCCACGCCGAAACGCCCGCGGCGGCGCTTGCCGCCAACGCCAGAAACTGCCGCCGGTCCATTGAGGTGTTCATGCGTCTCTGCTCCTATTGCCGCCGCCGCATGCGGAACTGCGCGAGCGCGCCCGTCACGGCGAGCAACATCCAGCATCCTGCGAGAATCCAAGGCACGCGCGCCCGCCATACGGCATCGTCGAGGTACGGTTCGAGGCCGAAGCCGGCGACGATGAACGCGGCCATATACACCGTAACCCACGCGCCGACGGCCGCGGTGGCGAAGGTCATCGCGGTCCGTTCGAGCAGCAGCGCCGCCAGCCCGCCGCCAACTGCCGCGCCGATCAACGCGTAGGGAACCCAGTTCTCGAGCCGGTCGCCGAGCGCGGCCTGTGCGATGACCAGCCCGCCCAGCACGCCCAGACAGAACACGCCCACCCGGTAGAGCCAGTACAACGCCATGGCGCCGCAGACGCCGCCGAACGCAAGCGCGGCGGCCATGGCCGTCAGATTGCCGCCGCTGAGCCAGCCCGCAAGCAAGGCCGCAACCGCGCCCGCCAGCGCGAACCCCGCAAGGGCCAGGAGCAAGCGAAACAGGGGATAGCCGAAGTAACAGTACAACAGGCCGGCAACAGCCAGCGCACCGAGCCCGAAGCGCACCTG